>DOJV01000035.1 GCA_003511125.1 Candidatus Uhrbacteria bacterium | reverse complement strand
TATAGGTATCGACATGAATAGCTCAACGGTTTCGGCTAATGCTCAGTGGATAAATCTTGCATATCTTGAAGTTGATGCATCGTCGACCATTAGTGCGGACTCAAAAGGTTGTAGGAGTTTTAGTGGTGTTGAAGATGGGTTTGGGCCCAATTCTTCTAATGTTTGTGTTGTACTAACCGATCCTGGAAGTGTATTAGGAGCTGGAGACGGGAGTTCTAGTGATGGTGGCGCTCAGGGTGCTGGTTATGGAGGGACTGGTGGTTTAGGTACAACTGTGTCTTTAAATACTGGTGGCCGTTCGTATGGTTCGGCAAACACTCCGATTTTCTTTGGTTCGTCTGGTGGCTCGGAGAATCTTGGAACTGTTCCTCCTGCAGGTGGAACAGGCGGAGGTTATATTAGATTAAACATGACCGGTTTTTTTACACATAACGGAGTTGTGTCTGCAAAAGGAGGAGCTGGAACAATCTCTTCCACCTCGCGCGTGACTGGTGGAGGTTCAGGGGGATCAATTTATATAACAGCCGGTTCAATTATTGAAGACGGCGGAGCTGTAGGTACTTTCTCTGTTATCGGCGGAGATGGTGGAGACGGGGCTGCGCATAACGGTGGAGGTGGAGGCGGAGGTCGAATAGCAATTGAATACGGCGCAGATCCAGATTCATTGGTTTCGAATCTTGTAGTTGCAACTATCGCTGCGGGTGGTTTAGGACCTGATACCGCGAATGAAGGATTGGTTGGTTCTCTTTATACATTACAAAACGTTTCTTTAACTTCCATCACCATCACTGACAATTCCGGCTACACCAACGATTCAACTCCGGTCATCACTATCGTCCAGTCCGGTGCTGTTCCGAGCCATGTCGCCTTCTCGTGCAACGCTGGTTCAAACTGGTCTGACTGGATCGCTTATCCAGATGATGAAGTAGCCAACGATGACGATGGTCCGGCTTTTGATATAACTTCCGGCGCCACAGGCTGTTCTGTAACTAACGAGCTCAAAACAATATCAGCTAAGATTAAAGATGCTTCCTCTGAATCATCCACTGTTTCAGATACAACAACATACGACACGGTCGCACCAACAGTTCTAAATGTCACCGCAACCAATGTTGATGGAACATACGGAGCAGATACTGTTATATCAGCCACTGTGCAATTCGATAGCAACACGGCAGTCACTGGCACTCCTCAACTTCTTTTGGATATGAATAGTGTTGACCGTCAGGCCAACTATGCTTCTGTTCTCACTGACACCCTAACTTTCACATACACAATCGTTAACGGCGACAACAAAACCGATCTTGACTATGTCGGAACCGATTCTTTGACCTTAAACTCCGGAACTATTAAAGATTTAGCAGGGAACTCTGCCACCTTAACCCTAGCCTCACCTGGCGCTGCAGGTTCTCTCGGAGCCAACAAGAGCATTAACATTGAAACTAATCCCGAAGTAAATTGGAGCTCTGCTTCACAATCTGGAGCAGAAAATGTCGGAACCTTAACAGTCACAGCAACTCTTTCTTTTGCCTACGCCTCAGACGTCACTATTCCATATACAATGACCGGTACAGCCAGTAGTCCTTCAGATTACTCAATAACCGCAAGTCCTCTGGTTATTACAGCAGGTAATGCTTCAGGAAGTATAACCATAACAGTTGTAAACGATGTTGTAGACGAACTCGATGAAACAGTTATTGTCACCATGGGCGTTCTTACAAACGGTATTAAAGGAGCAACAGATGTTCATACCGCCACAATAACCGACAACGATTCTGCTCCAACTATATCCATTAACGATCCAACAGTATCTGAAGGAGCTGGAACAGGAACTATGACAGTTACTTTGACCGGAGGATCATATCTTGGAGTTACAGTAGACTACACAACCTCTACCGGAACAGCCGTTGAAGGAACAGACTTTACAGACGCAACTGGAACATTAACCTGGGCAGCTGATGAAACCGGAACAAAAACATATAGCATTACAATTACAAACGATACTTTAGACGAAAACGATGAAACAATTACCAACACACTTTCCAATCCAACCAACGCGACGATTTCTGACAGTACAGGAACAATGACGATCACCGACAACGACGACGCCCCAACAGTCACCGTCACCTCCACCTCACAATCCAAAGTCGAATCAGCCGGCACAGCCACAGTTACAATCACTCTTAATACTCCTTCAGGCCTCACCGTCACCGCGCCATACACTCTAACCGGCACAGCCACAGGAACAGATTATTCAGTCACCGCCAGCCCAGCCTTGATCGCTCCCGGAGACACTACAGCCACAGTCACTTTCACAATTACCGATGACACTCTCGACGAAAACTCCGAGACAGCTATTTTGACATTGGACGCTCCAACAAACGGAACGCTCGGTACCGACACCGTTCACACTCTCACGATCACCGACAACGACGACGCCCCAACAGTCCAATGGACAGCGGCAAGCCAGAGCGGAGCCGAATCAGTCGGCACCCTAACCATCACCGCTGAAATCAACGCCGTCTCCGGCCTCACTGTTACCATTCCATACACCGTTACAGGTACAGCCACAGGAAGCGGAACCGATTATTCAATCACTGCCAGCCCAATCACCATCACCGCCGGCTCTACCACCACCACGGTCACTATCACTGTTGTTGAGGATGTTCTTGATGAAATCAGTGAAACCGTCGTCACCACGATTGGTGTACCAACTAACGCCACAGTCGGAGCAACAAATATCCACACCGCCACTATCACCGACAATGATGCCGCTCCTTCGGTCTATTGGACCGAAAGTTCTCAATCAGTCACTGAAGATGACACTGTCATAACTCTAACCGCCGAACTAGATGCCGTCTCCGGCCTCACTGTCACTATTCCATACACCATGACTGGCTCAGCCACCGGTGGCGGCTCTGACTACTCGATCACCACCAGCCCGGTCACCATTACTGCCGGCCAAACCGCAACCGATATCACTATCACCATTATCGAAGACGTTATTGTCGAACCAGACGAAACTGTTATTGTCACCATGGGCACACCAACGAACGCCGGTCCCGGCGTGACCACGGTCCACACCGTCACCATTGTTAGAGATGATTTTGCCAAAACCTATTCGCCAATTGCCACCACTGTTGGCAACCCGACCGGGGCCGTTGTATCCGATACCGTCAACTTTACCTCGCCAACCGACGGGGAAGAGATTTCCGAAGGCACAATCAAGACCATCAAATGGTCTTCCTCTGGCTTCTTCTCCTTCGTCAACCTCTACTACTCGACCGACTCTAGTCAAACTTTCAACCTCATCGAAAGAAACCTGGTCAACACCGGCTCCTACACCTGGACCATTCCAAGCGAAGTCGGAGCCACAGTTATCATAAAGATCGAAGGCACTGACCTAGCCACTGTTCTTGCCACCGACACCGCCACCTTCTCGATCATCGACGGCGTCTTTGTCGAAGAACCAACTGAAACCACCACTGAAGAAGAAACACTAACCGAAGAAGAAACTCAAGAACAAATCAACATCATTGGTATTGCTCTCGAAACCGTCCTTGGTGACCGTTGGGTCCAAGATGCCGACAGACGAGGTGTGGCCGATATTTTCGCCGACTTCCCAGAGACCGTGGTTGTTGGTTCACTAATCAAACTTTTCGACGACGGCAATCCAGAAACCCAATTCGACTCCGCCGTCTACTACATCGGTGCCGACCTTCGCCGTCACCCCTTCCCGAATGAGGCTGTCTACAAAACTTGGTTCACTAACTTCTTTGGTATTCGCGAAGTCGACGAAACCACCATGGCCGCCATCCTTGTGGGCCCAATGGTTACTTATCGACCAGGTTCATCTCTGGTTAAATTTCCATCTGTCCCTAAAGTCTATTTTGTCGACTCCACCGGTGCCCTGCGTTGGATAACCTCAGAAGAATTAGCTATTAGTCTCTATGGCAACAGCTGGGCGAGTGGTGTCAATGACATTTCCGAAGCCTTCTGGTCAAGTTATATATTTGGCAGCGATCTGATTTCTATGAATGATGAGAACTGGGCCATGGGCATTGCCCGTCATTAAAATCAAGATAAAAACCTTCCGTAGTGGAAGGTTTTTGTTTTTAAGAATTTTCCCTTGAATACTTCGCAGTTTTATTACAAGGTAATTTTTTTTAAGACACTTTGCCTTTGTGTATGCTGTTAAGGTGTACAGTATTGTAATATAAAAACTATGGGAAAAGCAATTTGTTTAATAGAAAAAATACAATTTTGAAAATTAGAAAAATATCAAAACAAATGCGATCGTATGCTATTTTGATATTTTTGCGTTTTTATTAAGTTTTCTTTAAATTCTCCGAGTTAATAGACATTTTTAGTTGCTGAAAACATTGTTTTTAATCTAAGATTAGCCTAGAATAGAGAATATTTTATATGACACATAAAAAACTACCCTTCTTGTGGCAGTTTTTCCGTTAAAAAGAATGGTCGTCAGAGTGGTTTGCAAAGGTATCTTTGCACCTCTTGCGGCGAAAGCTTTCAATCCAAAAGAAGGTCGGATAAAAAGGTCGAAGACAAGATGTGGAACGAGTATGTTTTAAAACGTCAGAAGCTCGAAAATCTGTCTGAGACGTCCGGACTATCCAAACGACAATTAAGTCGAAAAAGATGATTGAGACCATCCTATCAATTCCCTCTAAACAGAAGAAACAAAAACAGTCGGTGAAATAATTTTACCGACTGTTTTAGCAACTAAAAATGTCTATTAAGCCAAAATATCAAAACAAATGCGATCGTATGCTATTTTGATATTTTTGCGTTTTTATTAAGTTTTCTTTAAATTCTCCCTAATCAATATACCAATTGGCTCGATCAGAACGATTGACTTACTTTTTCCTAATTCTCCACAATCGTCCCCAAACCCCCCTATCCTCTATCCCCTAAATTTCGTATAATACTTCCACTATGACTCACCAAGGCTATGGCTTAATCGAAGTCTACACCGGCGACGGCAAGGGCAAAACCACCGCTTCACTCGGTTTGGCTTTGCGCGCCGTCGGGGCGGGGAAGAAAGTTGGAATAATTTTTTTTGACAAAGGCGGCGAGCATTATTCCGAACGAAAAGCTCTTCAAGAAAAGTTGAGCCATCTTATTGTTTTTGTCGTCACTGGCCGCGATCGCATCAATTCCGCGACCGGTCGTTTTGATTTTTCGGTCACTGACGAAGATAAAGCCGAGGTTCAACGCGGCCTCGACGAAGCGCGAATTATGTTTGCCGATGGTTATGAGTTGATTGTCCTCGACGAATTTAATACCGTCGCCGCTCTTGGTTTATTATCCGAAGAAGACGCGTTGAAATTTTTAGAAGAAAAACCCGCTCACATGGAATTGGTCTTGACAGGCCGTCACGCCCTGCCGAGCGTTTTACAAAAAGCCGATCTGGTGACAGAAATGAAGATGGAGAAGCATTATTATTATCAAGGCGTGAAAGCCCGCGAAGGGTTGGATTATTAAAAAGAGAAAATTATCTGAAAATATGAAAATGATAAAAAATACAGCCGGAGTCGTCGTTATGGCCAGCGCTTTTGGTTGCGGCCAGCCGCCTGATTTTGCCAAAAAATTAAACGAAGAGCAGCGCGAAGAGATCGAAATGGCTTATCAAGACGCTCAAGTCATGATGCCGGTAATCGAGAATTTGTGGCAAAAGGCCGATCCGCTTTTTGATGCTCACGGCGAGCCTGTTGAAAGTAATGAAGTTTTGATTTCCGATGTCTATGGTGTTTTAGATGATTTGCGATATTATATAGACAACAATCAAATTTACGCGGTTAGTAGCGCCGATTTGGCGGCGGCCGGGTATGACTATGTTGATGCCCAAGGGCGTTTTACCGATCCAAGATTAGAAGAAAACATAAAAAACAATGATTTTATTTTACTGAATGAAGATTGCGGTTGGTCAGCGGAGTTATTGATGCACGAAGCGGCTCACCGGACAGATTTACACGACGAAGGAGTTACTGAATATCTTTTTTTACATAATTTTGAACTCGATCGAGAGTATGGTAAATGGACGGTTGCGTCCGGCGATTGGGCATGGTTACAATCCGTTGGTTTTATATTTGTCGGACAAGCACTTTCTGATTTGGATATGACACGATCGATCGTCAGGATGAATATTGAAGATCCAAAAGCCTATATCGAAAATTGGGACAATGTCGTTATGTGGTTTGAATACGCTTTGAATAAAGATATGAAACAATGGCATCACGAATTTTTTGAACACTTTATGCTTAATAATGCTGATACTAAAGGTTTTTTTGAAGAATTCGGATTATCGATGACAGAGCTTGAAGATGTTATACGTAACGAAGAATTATTTAAGTATAGACAATCGGAAATTCAACTTGAATACGAATTGGCCAAAGAGTTATACAACGAGTACAAAACCGAATTGTCAGCCGAACACCGTTCCGAATTAAACGGTTATTCTCGCAGATAATTATGTCAGAAGCTATTACTTCACACGAACCAATAATCGAAAACGAAACATCGCCCGAGTATTTGCGACACGTGCACGAAGAAATACGCGCGCAAGAGCGCGGGGTTGATTTGGTTTTAGATTTTATCAACAAGCATCGTGAGTATCTTGTTCCGCACGGTTTTTTGAGCCAGCAAATGTTGGAAGCCGGCTTGCCACCTTTTGGAGCCCGTCTGACAGAATTGTTTAATGATATTTCTTTTGACGGAACTCTTGAAGAAACTATTTTAGATCTTAAAAAATTGGGTTCGGAAGAAATCGAGCGTCGTTGGAAACAATTTATTTTAGAAGCGCAAAAACTTCAGGCCGAGGCGCCGAAAACCGAAGGTGTTGAGGCGGCAGGGTGGGTAATTGGCCAACAAGCCAATCCTTTCGCGTCAGGAAAAAATTTTTTGAGCCAAAAACCAAAAGGTACGATTTGGCTTTTTTTGAATCAAACTCCGCCATTAAAATATGTTGCCGCTTGCGCCACACTTGAGCGTGAGTTTGTGCGAAAGGCGCGTGAGCTTGAGGTGGAGTGGTTGGGTGAGGGTGGAAGTGAGGTTGTGGTTGGTGACAACGTTGATAAAAGTCAATTGGAAAAAATTTTCGGTACGCGAGGTCCGGCGGTTCTTTTTGATATTCTTCCTCCAAGTTTGCAAAAAGCTGTCAAAATCATTTCCGTTCTTGATTATATCGAGCCTGAAGAAATCGTTTCTGACGAAGAGGCCGAGACAGAAAAAGATATTGAAGAAGAAACAACCAAAACTCAAGTTTCTGCTCTTGGTTTTGTTGGCCGGCTTGATCCGGAATCGCGGACAATGTTTTTTATGATTAACGAAGATTCTACAGCAAAAGGAGTGATCAATACTTGGTTTCATGAATTAGGCCACGCCATTATCGCCGGAATTTCCGTGAACGACCAAGCTATTCGTCGGAAATTTTTGAAAACCGTGGCGTCTTCCGGACATTTGCCAGGCGATTATGCCGGTGAGTCTTACGAAAAACTCGGCATCACCCGCGGTCTTGAAGAAGATTTTGCCGAGACCTTGCGTAATTATTGTCTCTACCCGCGAATTTTTCAAAAAATCGAACCCGAGCGTTTTTTGGCTATCAAGAAAATTTTAGCCGAGTATTTTCCTGATTTTAATTTGGGAGAGGTTCAGAAAAAAATTGAGGAGTTTTTGAAAATCATTGGTTCGAGAGATAAAAAACACCCCTCGACAAGCTCGGGGGTTTGAGGAACGGGACCATGATCAGAAGTTGCCGCTGCCGAAGCGTTTGGAGTTGTCTGGGGCGTGACCGAGGTCTTCCGAAGAAGAGACCGGTGGCAGGATGATCGTGAAGATGGTCAAGGTCAGGACACCGCCGAGTGAGAGCAAGGCTTGATACGGGTGCTGGCTGATCCAGTCCGCGAGGGCGGGAAAGGCTTGCGAGGCCTGGTAGAAATTTCCACAGGTCAGACCAAGGAAGACAATCGGCAGGAAGATAAGGAGCAGAAAGGCTAGGAATTTGTATTTCATTGAAGTTCTCCACAGCGGAAGTTTGTGCTAGAATTTAAACATAAAACTTAGAAAATAACAACCCTTGCCAATCTTGCCAAAAAAATTAAAAACTTGTATAGTTTCTTCACATCGGGCCATAGCTCTCGCTGTCTCGCGAGGTGCAGGACAAGTCGGGTCAGCAGTAGGCCGATTAAAATTTCGGGCTGTAGCTCAGTAGGTAGAGCGCTTCGTTCGGGACGAAGAGGCCGTGGGTTCGAGTCCCGCTAGCCCGACCAGGATTTGCCTGGTTGATTAGAAGAAACTCCAAATTGAGGAGTTTTATTTTTATGCCTATTATTCTCCTTTTAATTTTATTAATTTTAGTGGCCTCTTCGGCCTATGCCGCTAATCAAGGGGCGCCTTGGGTACCAACCAAAAAAAAAGACATTGGTCGGATTTTGGATTTTGTGGTCATGCGGCCCGGGGAGAGATTTTTTGAGTTGGGTTGCGGCGACGCTCGATTGTCGATTGCGGCCGAAAAGCGTTATGGGGTCAAAGCCATCGGGGTCGAGTTATCTATCCCGCAATTCGTCGCGGCTTGGATTCGAAATCGATTAACCAAAACTCATGTTGGTTTGGTTTGGAAAAATTTGTTTAAAGTGAATTTATCAGAGGCCGATGTGGTTTATTTATTCTTAATGCCCGAGACTGTCGAAAAACTCAAACCAAAACTTTTAAAAGAATTAAAACCCGGCGCGCGCATTATTTCTTATGTTTTTCCGTTTAAAGATTGGAAACCGGAAAGTGTTCTAGAAAAGACCGAAAAAGATTTAGAGGTTTATGTGTATCGAGTTTAAAGTGTTTTATACTAAGTTTTAGTATATGCTCGACCTCGTCATCGCTGGCCCGGACATGTCTGGGACCAGTACGCAAATAAACGACCTGATTTCTTTTTTTCAGAATCAGAACAAAAAAGTTCGCGATCTGCGGGGTACCGAGATCGATGCTTTGTGGCAGGCCGAGGTTTTTAGGAATTTGAACGAGGATCATTTGTCGCTGAAAGATTGTTTGGAAGACGAAGCGGTCCCCAGATTTATCAAAGACGATTTTTTAAAGAAAGCCGTGGACTTGCTGGTTTCCGGCAACACTAATGGTGATTTGAAAATTGCCTCGTGCAATCGTAACGAGGTTAGTACCTATATTAATCCGGATTCGGCCGAGGTTTGGATTATGGAAGAGCCCTCGAAGCGCGGTTCGGGTCAGGTTTGTCGAACTATCGAACAACATCGCAGTAAACACGGCAGCGAACTCGATCCGGTTTCGGCCGCTCATACTCACAGCGTTTATCGCCTCGACGAATTTTTGCGCTTCCGTCGAGTTTTTCGCGAGCAGGGGAAAGTTATTATTCGCAGTCGTAGCGAGGAGTCGGGGTGTTATCAAGTTCAAGACAATGAGTTTTGGCCCCAAGGTATTCCGCTCGAAGATTATTTGAATTTACCCGGCCACAAAATTGCCTTCGGCCATCCGCCCACTCACATCTTTGTTGTCTGTGCGTCCGAGGATTGGACTCGCGAGCAATATCTCGAACTCAAATCTGCCCGCTCCGGTGGCCGCCTGATCGATGATCACGAGGCCTTGGCCGATTATCAAGTCATGGTTAACCGCCGTTATGCTTCGGATTGGCTGGAAAATTTTTATGAGCACGGATGTAAACCACACGGTTCCACTCCGCCAAAAATTTTTCGATTTAATATTTACGATTCAAAGGAAGAAATCCGAAAACAAATGGAAAATACCGTTATGGCATTAATAATGCCATAACGTATCGTAGGGGCGAATGGCATTCGCCCAAATCGTATACATCACCCCGTCAATTTCGAATTCAAAAAAAACAGATCAAATTTGATCCGTTTTTAAAAATTAATTATTCCGCATCTCGTGCCTCTTTATCCCGCTCCTTAACCCTCTTCAACCTACCAATTATTCCCAAAGGAATATTTTTTTTGGCCAGATCCAAGATTTCTTCTTTTGACAATAATGTCGGTTCGATGTTTTGTGGATTAACTCCGCCGTTTTGCAAGGTGTTGGCGGCGGTGTCGTAATACCAATTCGGTACCTCTTCGATTCGGCCAGAAGCTTGAAGTTCTTGGCTGGACTGTTTTAGTTCCAAACCTTTTTTGGCGGCTTCGGCTCGGCGAATGGCTTCGGCGAGCGGGCCAAGGTCTAGACTGCGAATTTGCTTGGTTAGAAAATTGGTGTGGCCACTCAGGCGGCGCTGGATCATAAAATCCATGCTTTTGGCGGCGCGTAAAAAGCCAGGGAGGTTAGTGTCGTCGGTTTCGATAATTGTGCTGTTTAAATCGGCCGAGCCTTGGTTGAGTTGGAAGACTTCGGCTTGGCCCGAAGACAAAAGTTTTTCCCAAAGTTCCGGAAGTTCGACATTGCGTCGCCATTCTTCGCGAACATGGGCATCGAAGACGAACATTAAGATGTCTAAAGTTTTTTGTGGCTCGTCTGGGAAACGGCGGTTTAGGTTCATAATAATGCCGGAAAGTCCGAAGGCTCGATCCAGGGCGTCACTGCTGATTGTGCCTTTGCCTTCAAGGTCGTCGCGTCTGGCCCAGGTTAAAAGTTTTTTTAGGGCTGGATTGCTGTCGATGCCCAGGTGTTTGGCAATTAAAGTCGAAACACATTCGGCAACCTGGCCGAGTTCTTTATTGACATTGTGGTGATCAAAAATTCCACCAAGGTCGATTAAAAGATAACCTTGTTTTTCTAGTTCTTTAGGATCCTGGCCTTCGGGAACATTGGTCCAAAATAAAACCGGAGCCGAGCTAACGCCAGGCAAGCTTTTTTCTCCAAAAGCTCGCAGCAAATAAATCGCAGCTGCAGTGTCGGCTTGAATTCGTGGCATGATGACGATATTGGTAATTTTTTGTTGATCAGACATAGGTGTCTTAATGATAACTTTTTTTTGGAGTTGGGGGAAGAGGGAGTGTTAAATGATGAAATTTCTAATTTCTAATGTTAAACGAAGGTTGGAAATTGTTTAAAAATAAAACACCCCCAACTTCTCAGGAATGGAGGTGTTCCAAGAGGGAGAAGGGGGGGGTGATGAAGTTGTGGCCTATCGGCCGAAGGCGTTCCTGATCATGGCGATCAGGTCCTGCTTGCCGATCTGGCTGGGCGGCATGGCTACCGCGGGGGAGCCGTTCAGGAGTCGTGGGTTGTCGCCGCTCTCCACACGGTCCTCGCGGTACCAGCACTCGGGCTCGCTGGTGCTCAGCGCCTCGTGGAGGGCGAGCATCTGGGGCCGCAGCTGGCGGGCCATGGTCGGCAGGATGGCCAGGTTGCCCGTGTCGTTACGGACTACCACCATCTCCGGCTTCCAGTGCCGAAAGATGATCCTGGCGATGCGCGGGTCATCGGCCATGACGATCACGCCCTTCATGTTCGAGCCGAAGCGGAACCGCTGGGCCCAGATCCGGCCGTTCTGAAGGTCGGAGAGGACACCGGCGTCCACTCCGAAGGCCCGGTCGAACCACTCCATCCACTTCTCGACGAAGTCGTGGATCGATTCGATCGTCTCGCCCTGGGCGAAACGATACCAGGCCTGGCCCGAGAGGGTCAGGAGGTGGGTTGGGCAGTCCTTCAACTCGGGGAAGAACCGGCCGAATTCGGCGCGCTTGGCCTGGAAGGTCGCCTCGCTGAGCTCCAGCGGCTTGGCCATGTACTCGAGGTACGCGGCACAGACCGGGAGGAATTCGCGGATGACCGAGGCGCGCCAGGTGGCATCGGCCGTGTGGCTGGACTCGTCGTGGGGGAAGGTGTAAGCCTCCCGTACCAACTTGACGAAGCTCCAGTTGAGCCCCTTCAGCCAGCCACCGCGGAGCTTGCGCCCCTGGTCCCCGTTGTTGTTGGAGTTCACGTCCCGGAGGACGGTCTCAATGCCGGGGAGTTCGAGCAGGCCGAGGCGCCGGGCCACCATCTCGGTGGCCGAGCCGGCCAGGCCGTGGTAGCGCTCGGTGACATCGATGTCGAGCACATGCCCCTTCATGTCGGGGTGGGTGTGCTCGAAGACGATGTAGAGCGCCTTCAGGGCCTTGGGGTCGGACGGGTCGATGCCGAGCTCGTGCTTGCACACGAGCGCCAGCGCGACAACCTTGTCCATCGGCGGGCCCTGGAGCATCATTACCGCCTTGGTGATGGGGGCGGAAGCGGGGGTGGAATTGGACATCGTGGCCTCACTTGCCGAGCTTGCGCCCGGCTGGCTGGATTGTCAAAGGTCAGGACGCGAAACTGCGTCCCCGACCGCACGAGGTCGCTCTTTGCCGGCAGATTCCGGCTCGAGACAACGGAATAATGTACCACAAAAAAGGCCTTTTGTCAAGGCTTGTGGCTTAAATTAGACAAAAAAACACCCCACACCAATCAAAAGGGGCGCAGGGCGTAACGAAGTTTTCTAAGCCTACTTGCTGGGATATGCCCAGACCAAGTATCGGCCGGAGCCACCAACGAGTTTCCGGAGAATGTCCTCGGTCTCCTCATTGCTAGGGTGGCGCAGTTCGCGCACGGTCGGCCGCCTAGGGCTTGTGGCTGGGGTGGCCACACCCTTGGTTTGACCGAGGATGTCCTCGGTTTCCTCATTGCTAGGGCGGCGCAGATCGTGCATGGTCGGCCGCCTAGGGCTTGTGGTTGGTGGGGTGGCCACATCCTCGGCTCGACTGAAGTGGAAGTCGTGGGGTTTGTTTTTGGTGGTGGAACGGCGCATCTTGCCTCTCCTAACAGTGTTTTCCAAAACAAGGCCTTCTCCAAACCATCAATCCTCGGCAAAGAGCGCCGCGGGTGAAGGTTGGTTCATCGAGCCTCATCTCAATCTTCGACTTCTACCTCTCCATCCGAAGAGGGTTGAAGAGAAGTGTCAAAAACTAGGATGAGCGGCGAGTGAGTGAAACTCGCCGAAGTTTTGCTGTCTACTTTTGTTTGCCTTCGCTCATGGTGAGCTTCGGCGAAACAAAGGAGAGACAGCTTTTCCTTTTGACCCATGTTGGTTGTCGCCTGGCGCTTCGGGTCATTAGCGCCCGCGGTGTCACTTTGCTTTTTTGCGGAAAGAAAGTGAGAAAGAAAACCGGTGAAGACTAGTTGACTGCGACGTAGTCCACACCCACCACGAGGCCGGCGAGCCATTCGGAGAACTCGTCGGACGCTTCGTGTCTCCCCTCCCACCGGGTCACGTCCAGACCTGGCCGGAGGAGGAACTTACTTGTGTAGTCATAAAGATATTCACCGTCGCGTTCGTAGTGGGAGGAGATGAAGGTGAATTCCATCCACCCGCTCTCTTTCAGGGAACGGAGGCGATCGAGATCGACAGCCTTACGGGCGGTCTCGGCCTTGGCCTCCAACTTCTGGAGGACGGAGAGGAGGTTGCGCCTCCACTCCGCGACCTCGCTACGGAAGCCGCGGATGGGGAAGATATTTGCCGGTCCATCGTTCGAGTAGGCCCAGAGGCTGGTTGCGATGGAGGCGAAGAGATCTTCATCTGCGAAGAACTCGGTCTCCTCGGAGAGGGTCCCGATGGTCTTGGCAGCCTCGTGGGGGCTACCCTCGTTGTAGCTCCACTTGGGCTGGGCGATGATGTCTCGTCCGACCATGAAGACTTCCCAACAGAACAAGAACACCGCGTTGATCTCCGCTTGCGCCGGCGGCGTCTGGACCGCGAGCTCCTGCTCGCCGCTGGCCAGCCAGGAGTCGATGAAGTTCTTAACCTCGACGAAGAGTCTGTTGCTTGGAGAGAAGGAAACTGAACAAACGTTCAGATTCCACCAACCTTCTCGTTGTTTCTCGATCCGCCCGACGAGGATCGGATTTTGCGTGTTGGGGCAGGGGAACCCGGTGGTGTTCTCGGACATTTTTTTCTCCTTCGGGAAAAAAGGCCTTCTCCAAACCATCAATCCTCGGCAAAGCGCCGCGGGTGACGGTTGGTTTTCCGGCGTCTAAGGGGCCTGGAAGGTTAGCAAAATTTGGCCTGGTTGTCAAGGGGAGGGGGGAGTGGTTTAATGGGTGGAGGGAGAAATAAAGTAGCTGTTTTTTTTAAGTTTCCTAACCACTGTCATCCCGAAGCCTCTGCTGTCCCCAACGGGATCCCTCCCACCGTCGCTCGTGGCGAGCTATGTCGGGCATGGCAGAGGCTTCGGGACGATGGTAGAGAGAGGGAGGGCGGGGCGGTTAAACTTTCTTTTAATATTATGGATCTCTTCTCAACTCAACTCGAACACGAACGATTGAACCACGCTCCGCTTGCTGAGCGTATGCGGCCGAAGTCACTTTCGGAGTTTTTTGGGCAAGAGAAAATTTTGGGCGAGAATTGTTTACTTAGAAAATTGATTGTTCAGGACAAACTGCCTTCGATGATTTTTTGGGGGCCGCCGGGGACAGGGAAGACCACGTTGGCGCGGATTATTGCCAACGAAACTAAATCGCGTTTTGTGCCGCTCTCGGCCACTTCGTCTTCTGTTGTCGATGTTCGGGCCGCGATTAAAGAGGCTGGCGAGCAAATTAAGTTTTTCAAAAAACGGACGATTGTTTTTATCGACGAGATTCATCGTTTTAATAAAGCTCAGCAAGACGCTTTTTTGCCGGCCGTGGAAAACGGAACGATTACTCTAATCGGCGCGACCACCGAGAATCCTTCGTTTGAGGTTAACTCGGCTTTGCTTTCGCGCTCGCGGGTTTTTGTTTTGGAAAAATTGTCGGCGGAAAATATTTTAGAAATAATTCGTCGGGCGATTTCTGATAAAGAATTCGGTTTGGGTGAGCGAAAAATTGTCTTGTCACCAGAAGCCGAATCGTTGTTAGCCGGTCTTTCTGACGGCGATGCTCGCACGGCTTTGAATGCTCTCGAGGTGGCTGCGGATTTTTCCACAACAACGATTGATAAAAATGTGCTAGAATTATCCGGAGCAGAGATTAAGCAAGCTTTTCAAAAATCAAACTTGCTTTACGACCGCGCCGGCGACGAACATTACAATATTATTTCGGCGCTCCACAAATCCATGCGCGGCGGCGATGCTAACGCCGCCATCTACTGGCTGGCTCGCATGCTCGAGGCTGGCGAAGATCCACTTTATGTTGCTCGGCGTCTTGTCCGTTTTGCTTCCGAAGACATTGGCCTGGCCGATCCTCTGGCTCTGCTTCAAGCCAACGCCGCTTATCAGGCCGCGCACACTATTGGTTTGCCGGAATGTAATGTAAACTTAGCTCAGGTCGTGGTTTATTTGGCCCGGGCACCTAAGTCTATTGAACTTTATAAGGCTTATGGTAGGGTGGCCGAGTTAATCCAAGCTGGCCCCAATCCGTCGGTGCCAATTCATTTACGGAACGCTCCGACCAAGCTCATGAAAGAACTGGATTACGGCAAAGATTATTTATACACACCCGAGGTCAATTCCAGCGAGCAGGTGTATTTACCCGAAGAAATAAAAGACATTAAATTTATTTAAGGGAACAGAGGTGATTGTTCCATGCCGTCATTGCGAGCGCCACACGAAGCAATCTTTTGAGATTAACAGTTTTCGAAGAGATTGCTTCGTCGCACAGAAATCACGATCCTCGCAATGACAGGAACAAAGTCTTGTCCTCCCACCCATCTATGACCACCAATCAATTACTTGCTCTACAATCCAACACCACTCTACTCGTAAAAAACGACCCTTTCGAGTACAAAGGTCGGGCCGAGATTACTTTGGATGGTGGTGAAATTATTTTTTGGCTTTTTTCTGACGAGGCGGCTTTTGTTTCCATCAATCCGGTTACCGACGAAGTGGTTTTTTTCCGCCAAACCGAAAGCGAACTTGAGGGCGACGAGGAAGGTGCTCTTTTTGAAGGTGAACCCTTTGAACTTTCTTGCAAAGATCATGGCACGGTTTCTGTAATTACCGACGAGGCTTCTTTGGAAGAAGAGGATATTTTGGATTTCACAGACTATGAAAACAAAGAAGGCGAAATTGTTCGAGTTGTAGAAAACAGCTCTACCGGTGATAGCCAGGTTTATACCGGAATAGTTTTGGTTGAAGAAGAAACAAAAGTCGTAGAAGACTAGCTGGCCAAAACAGAAATTTCCAAATTTTTCCAAGCGATATTCCGCTCGTCAATTATGTCTCTGGAGGATCAGAAAAAACGTTGGAATAAAGATAGTAAACAAAAAACTCCCAGGGATAATCGGGTGTGGATACTTTCTATTTGTCTGACATTGTTTGCCGGCGCCATTGCCGTCAAACTTTTTTTTCTGCAAGTTATTGATCATACTTTTTACGAAGCCCTGGCTTCTGGTCAGCACGATCTTTTTCAAGAGCTGTTTCCGGAACGTGGAGATATTTTTATTCACGACGAAAAAGACGGAACTTTGGTCGCGGCGGCCACTAATCAAGAGTTGGCTTTTATTTATGCCGATCCCAGACAAATCGAAGATCTTAGCCAGACCGTAGAAAAGTTAGCCGAAGTTTTTTCTTGGGACGAAGAAACCGCCGCGGCTTTTGCTATTAGATTTTCCGATCGCAGTGATCCTTACGAACCAATCAAGCGTCATGTTTCTGATAGTGATTTGGCCAAAGTTGAGGCCTTAAAGTTACCGGGGATTGAATATTTGCGAGAAGCCTCGCGGCTTTATCCGGAAACCGGATTAGGTGGACATGTTTTTGGTTTTTTAGGTTCCGATGCTGATGGCACACTTTCCGGTAAGTATGGTATCGAAGGTTATTTTGATGACATCTTAACTGGTACGCCGGGTTTTTTGCGTTCCGAACGTGACATTGCCGGCCGCTTGATTGCCGTGGCCGATCGAGCTTTTCAGCCGGCGGTTGATGGCGCGGATATTGTTTTGACTCTTGATCGCAATATTCAATATTTTGCTTGTTCAAAATTAAAAGCCGCGGTTTTGAAACACGGCGCCGATGGTGGCTCGATTATTATCGTTGATCCCAAAACCGGTCGGGTTTTAGCCATGTGTGGCGATCCTGATTTTGATCCGAATAATTATGGGGCGGTTAATAGTATTAACGATTTTAACAATCCGGTTACTTTTGAACCTTATGAACCGGGTTCGGTTTTTAAGCCCATCACCATGGCCGCAGCCCTAGATGCCGGCGCCGTCGAACCAACCACGACTTACGAAGATGTGGGTTCTATATTAGTTGACGGTTGGCCAAAACCTCTGACTAATGCCGAAGGCAAGGTTTATGGTTTGGTTAACATGACCCAGGTCTTGGAAGATTCGATCAATACAGGTACGGTTTTTGTCATGCGCCAAACCGGTCAAGAAAAGTTTGCCGAGTATGTGCGAAAATTTGGCTTTGGCGAAAAGACTAGTCTTAAAATTGACACCGAAGTTTCCGGTGATATTTCTTCTTTAAAAAAGAGTTCTGAAGTTTATTCGGCCACGGCGGCTTTCGGGCAAGGTATTATGGTAACTCCATTGCAGTTGGTTATGGCTTATGCGGCTTTGGCTAACGGCGGAGTTCTTTTAGAGCCGCGAATTGTTGATGAAATTATTTATGCCGACGGTGCGGTCGAAAAATTTGCTACGGCCGAGGTTCGTCGAGTAATTAGTGAACGAAGTGCCAGTTTGATTGGAGCTATGTTGGTCTCTGTGGTCGAGAACGGCCATGGTAAGCAAGCCGGCGTTCCGGGTTATTATATTGCCGGCAAAACCGGCACGGCCCAGGTGTCCGGTCCGGATGGTGGTTATGCCCTTGATAACAATATTGGAACTTTTGCCGGTTTTGGTCCGGTTTCTAATCCTTGTTTTGCCATGTCGGTTCGGGTGGATCATCCTCGCGATGTCGAATGGGCCGAATCAACCGCCGCCCCGCTCTTTGGCGAAATTGCCGATTTTCTGATAAAATATTACGAGGTAGCGCCGGAGAGGTAAGTGGGTGGAATTGTAGAATCGGCCTCGTGGCGAGGTTTTGTAGAAATCGTAGAATCGGCCTGTTGGCCTCGTAGAAATCGTAAATCTACGTTTTCTACCCTCTACGTCTTCTACCTTCTACGCCTTCTACGCCTTCTACCCTCTACGCCTTCTACTCCAAAAAAAATATGAACACCACAATTTCTATCGGCACGGCCAAATTAATTACCGAGACTCTTTGGCACGTGCTTTTCTTTCCAATTTGGTGGTATACCCGCGGGTTGGCGGCGGTTTTGCGGTTTGCTGGTGGGTCGATAAAAAATCAGTATGTTAATTTGGGGTTGGGTGTTTGGTTGACTAACTTGTTTGTGCCAATGTACGGCATCAATGATTTGGCCGGTCGAGCCATTAGTTTTGTGGTTAGATTGTTTATGATTGTGGTTCGCGGCCTGGCTTTATTGGTCTGGATCATTATTATTTTTTTAGTGGTGATTTTTTATTTGTTGCTTTTGCCGATTTCGGTTGCTGGTTTTCTTTATCATTTTTTTGGTTTTTTAGCCCCTTCATTGTATGTCCTTAGTTGAAAATTTTAGCGGTAACATTCGGTCGGCCGTTGTTATAAATAACAAAACCTATTCTTGGTTGGCAGAGGTGGATCGCGCTTCGCGGGCGGTTTCGCGTTTAAGAAAGCAAGCCGATATAGTTATGACGGTTTTGTTTTTGAGTTTGGGAGTAATCATGGCTGGAATTTTCGCTTTTGATTTAATTGTTGGCGGTGAGGGACATTTGTTAATGAAGCCAAACGGCTGGCTTCAGCCAAATTTGGCTTCCTTAAGTTTTTTTCTGGCTTTTTTGTGTTTTGAATTTGTGGTTTATCGAATGGTTGATTCGGTACGTAAAACACATCGAGTGCCAAAAAGGGTTTATCAAGGCGCTGAGCCAGAAGCGGTTTATTTAAATGTCGGAGACAAAGCCGAGGATTTGGCCAATACGTTCGAGCCATCGGCTCGAAAAGCCATTGAAGAAGCTTTTATTTTGGCCGAGCGTTTGGGTCAAGCCGAAGTTGGACCAATTCATATTTTTTCCGGTTGTTTGGCAATTGATAAAGCCAAGGTGGTTTTGGGTCGTTTGGGGATTCGTTTTGATGATCTTAAACCAGCTATTGAACAAAAGTTAGCTACATTGCCGAGCGGTAGTAAAACTGTTTTAGGTTCGGCTGGTTTAGAAATTTTTTTACAAGCATTCATCTCGGCTTATCAGCAAGGCAAAGAAGAAGTTTCGGTTTTAGAAATTTTGCAAAAAGCTTTTCATGCCGAACCGCTTTTGGCCGATTGGCTTTCGGCCAAAGAAATTAATGTCGAACAATTTGATCATGTGGTGGAATGGGTGCGAATTAACGAAGCTTTGCGTTCTCGTTACGAACGTTTTCGTCGTTTGGCTTTGCACAAACCGGTTGGCGACATGAATCGAGCCATGACTTCGGTGGCCACACCCATGCTCGACCGAGTTTCCGATGATTTGACGGCCGACGCGGTTTACGGGCGTTTGCCATTGCTAATCGGTCGCGAAAAAGAATTAGCCGAAATTTTTCGGGCCATTGAGGGTGGTGGACAAAGTGTGGTTTTGGTTGGCCCGCCCGGGGTGGGGAAGGACGCCATTTTAGCTGGCATTGCCGAGCGCATGGTCGAAGAAAATGTTCCGGAGATTTTAAAAGATAAAAGATTGATGTCAATTTCTTTATCAACTTTACTTTCTGGAGCCAATCCGGCCGAAGCCCAGGGGCGTTTAACCACGGTTTTATCCGAGGTGGCGCGTTCGCGTAATATTGTTTTGGTTATTTCGGATATTGAAAAAATTACCGGCATTACGGCCGGTGATGAGCACACCATGGATTTAACTTCGATTTTGGCCGATGCCTTGGCGCGTGGCGTAACTTTTCTTATTTCCACCACCACCCCCGAGGCTTATACTTCGGTAATTGAAAATTCTTCTTTGGGACGAATTTTACAAAAAATTATTGTGGTCGAACCAGACGTTTCCACGGCTATAAATATTTTAGAAGCCAAGATTGCCGGTTTAGAAAATCAAAACAGCGTTATTTTTTCTTTCGAGGCCTTGGAAAAATGTGTCACTCTTTCCGACCGTTATATTCACGAGGCTTATTTACCGGCCAAGGCTCTTGAAGTGGCCAAAGAAGTGGCTTTAGAAGCTCGGCAAAAAAAAGGTGTAAACACTTTAGTTACCGGCGACGACGCTTCGCGAGTTGTGGCCGAAAAAACCGGTATTCCTTTAAACAAAGTTTCCGAAGACGAACGCGAAAAACTTTTGAATTTTGAAGAGCGACTTCACAGCCGAGTTATTGGTCAAGAAGAAGCTGTCAAAGCGGTTTCCGCGGCTTTGCGTCGAGCTCGGGCCGAATTGCAAAGCGGCAAGCGGCCGATTGCCAACTTTCTCTTTTTGGGTTCAACCGGTGTTGGTAAAACCGAGTTGGCCAAAGCCGTGGCTGAAGTTTATTTTGGTAGTGAGGAAGCTATGTTGCGTTTTGATATGTCCGAGTATCAAGACGCTTCCAGTATCAATCGATTAATTGGTGCTCCGGGTTCAAAAGCCGGTGGTTTGTTAACCGAGGCTGTGCGTCGTCAGCCATTTTCTATTGTTTTACTCGACGAGTTGGAAAAAGCTCATCCTGATATTTTAAATATTTTTCTACAAGTCATGGACGACGGCCGCTTAACCGATTCAACCGGCCGGACTGTTGATTTTACCAGCACGATTTTAATCGCCACCTCGAACGCTGGCACTAGTTATATTCAAGAGGCCGTGTTAGCCAAAACGCCAATCGCAGAAATTAAAACTCGATTACTCGAACAAGAATTAAAAGGCGTTTATCGCCCAGAGTTTTTAAACCGTTTCGATGGAGTTATTGTTTTCAAACCTTTAACTTTGGATGACGTTCGCCAGATTGCTTACCTTATGATTAAACAGGTTAGCGAAAGATTAGAAATGAAAGGCATCAAATTTCGAGCCGAAGATGCGGTTGTCGAGGAATTGGCCAAAAAAGGTTTTGATCCGATTTTTGGCGCTCGCCCCTTGCGTCGAGTAATTCAAGAAGACGTGGAAAACGCCACGGCCAATGCCTTGCTGACCGGCGATGTCAAACCGCGCGACACCGTGGTCTTAAAAGCCGCCGGCCAAGTCGAGATCGAAAAAGCCGTATGATTTTTAGTAGCCTGAGTTTAGTGATGCACAATTTAGCCGTATTGGCGCCTTGGTTTGTTGTGGCTTTTTTGTTGTCGGTTCTGGCTACTTTTTTAGTTAGAAAATACGCGCCGGGTTTTGGTTTGTTAGATGAGCCGGTGGCGCCGCGTAAATTACATCCAAAGCCTGTGCCCTTGTTTGGTGGTTTGGCGATTTTTGTTTCTTTGGCTGTGGTGGTAATTTTTATTTTATTTTTTACCAATTTTTTAACCAGTGGGGAAATTGGTTATCAACAATATTTAGGTTTCCTTTTGGGTGGAGTGATTTTAATGATCGGCGGATTTTTAGATGATAAATTTTCTTTGCCGCCAAAGCTCACGATTATTGCGCCAGTTCTTGCGGCTTTAATTGTGGTGCTTTTTGGAATCCAAATCGAGAAACTGACCAATCCTTTCGGTGGAGTGATTTATCTCGCGGCTTGGCAGTCGAACATTTTGGTTTTTGTTTGGCTTATGATTATCATGTATACCACAAAATTTTTAGACGGCCTGGATGGTTTGGCTACCGGAATTACCGCGGTCGGAACCTCTGTGGTTTTAGCGTTGTCTTTAACTGTGGTTTATTTTCAACCAGATGTGGCTTTGTTGTCGGTTGTGGCTTTGGGAGCGCTTTTGGGTTTTTTAATTTTTAATTTTCATCCGGCCTCAATTTTTCTTGGTGAGGCTGGTAGTACCTTTGTTGGCTTTTTGATTGGTGTTTTGGCGGTCATCTCGGGCGGAAAATTAGCCACGGCTTTGTTGGTTTTGGGAGTTCCGGTGCTCGATGTGGCTTTTGTGGTTCTACGCCGAGTTTTGCGTGGCGGAATTTCCGCGGCCTTTAAAGGCGATCGTACCCATCTTCATCATCGATTATTGAATTCTGGTTTGAGCACGCGCCAAGTAGTGTTTTTTTATTTTGCTTTGGCCGGCGGTTTTGGAGTTTTGACTTTATTTTTGCAGAGCAAGGAAAAAATGATCGCTTTAGGGCTCTTATTTTTACTAGCTTTGTTGGTGGCTCTGGGCCTGGCCTCAAAAGAAAAGAAGATTTGATCAAGTTGACACTTGGTCTTTTTTCTTTTAAGGTTTGAGGGCGAATTGTTCCTTTTTGCCCGTGGAGGTGTCGTGTCAAACGTTTCCCGAAAAACCACGAAACCCAGTAGTCCCTTTCGTCTGATGCTCACTTCGATTCAGCCGCCGGTCACTCCTGACCAGCCGGTTTCTCCGAAGCCGTCCGAGCTCCGTCCGCCTCCGCCCTCGCCGTCCGGCGTGCGTTCGGCTGATGTCCGTCCGCCTCCAGCGCCAGGCCTGAGCTTGTCGGAAGTCGCGGTTGAGTTTCCGGCAAGAGTCATACCGGCTATTTCGCTCAGTAACAGTCAGACCATCGTGGTCGACGATCCAAGCGAACTGCCGCTTTCCGCCACTCCGACCACCCTGCCCGGTGAAGCTATCGAACCGATCTCTATCGATGAGGTGCCACGGTTGTCTCTTCGAGAGGCTGGTCGGTGTGAACTGCCTGTCGATGAGTTGGCCGATCCGCCACCGCCCATGTTATTGCCAAGCCTCAGTCCGTCTCCGGCTCGTGAGCCGCTCCAGGCGTATCCACCACCGCCTCAGATGATGCGAACGCCGCCGCGAGGTCGCCACCCGGCCAACAATCCGATGCCGTCCGAAGATTCGAGGCCACCAACGAGTGCTTCGTCGTCTCCACCACCACTTGTGGTTCGTTCGCGTCGACCTCAGTCGCCGCCATCGCAGCAGAAGTTGGGGGTTGTGGAAATGTTTATCTTGTTTCTCGTCGTTGGGACGTTGGTTTTTACCCTTTCCCGTTTCTTTTTTTCGCCCATCAACTAGGTGTGGCGGATTTTTTTTTGGAAATACGTG
>DOJV01000066.1 GCA_003511125.1 Candidatus Uhrbacteria bacterium | reverse complement strand
TGTTAATAGACTTGGCCCCAAAAATTTTAACTTCGCTAGACCAATTTGAAGACGAAAATTCTGAAACAACCACATCTCTATCAAGTGAACAAAGAGAATGGTTGCAAAAAGCAATGGTCTATCTGCGAGCAATTTTTAAAAACCCCGAGGTTGTTAATTTTGACGAAACTTTTTATAAAAATGTCTGCATGGTTTACAGCGAACTTTTGAACATTGATTATTTATTTTTAAATAAAGACACTATAAACCGAGCCGCTGGCAAACTCAATTAATAATAAAAAACAGTTTTTACAAGAACCGCCAGAAGACCGTCTCTTCGGCGGTTTTATTGACACAACTCAGATAAAAAGGTATTCTCGACAAGAATTGTTTTAACAAATCCGAGAAATTAATCGGCTTAAAAGCCTCTAAGGTCTCGAACTCTTAACCCCCTCCAACTATGTCCCAAGTTCAAACCGAAATTCTTCCAAAAAATTCCATGAAATTAACCATCACGGTTTCGGTCGAAGAAATCAAACCACACCTTGAACACGCCGCCGAGCACATTTCCGAACACAAAGAAATTGCCGGTTTCCGCCCTGGCAAAGCTAACTACGAAGCCGTAAAACAAAGCGTTGGTGAAATGGCTATTTATGAAGAAGCTCTAGAAAATATTGTTCGCCAAACCTTTGTCGAAGCCTTAACCGCCAACAACATCGAACCGGTTGGGTCACCGGCGATTGATATTGAAAAAATGGTGCCGGGAAACGAACTAGTTTACACAGCCACCATCGCGCTCATGCCTGCCGTTGAGCAACTCGCCGATTACCGCACTTTAAAAATCACCGCCAAAGAAGTTGGAGTCGAAGACAAAGATATCGACTTGGCTCTTCAGGATTTGCAACGCATGCAAACCAAAGAAGTTCGCGCCGAAGCCGGGGTTGCTGCCACCAAAGACAACAAAGTGGTCATCGACATGAACATCAAAAAAGACAACGTCCCGCTCGATGGTGGCCAAGCTCTTGGTCACGCCGTTTATTTGGCCGAGGCTCACTACATTCCTGGTTTTGCCGAAGAATTGGTTGGAGTCAAAGAAGGCGACATCAAAAATTTCACTCTTAAATTTCCCGAAGAACATTATCAAAAACATTTGGCCGGTCAAGAATGTTTATTTGAAGTTGAAGTTAAAGAACTTTACCGCTTAGAACCCCCACAACTTGACGATACCTTTGCCGCGGCTCTTGGCCAAAAAGATCTTGGTTCTTTAAAAACCATTATTCGCGACAACATGCGCAAAGAAAAAGAGAGTGAAGAAACTATTCGCCAAGAACGCGAACTCCTAGAACTCTTGGCCAAAGAATCTCGCTTCCAAGACATCCCCGATCTTTTACTTAACGAGGAAATCAACAAAATGATCGAAGAGTTGAAACACGGTGTGGAAGAGCAAGGAATGATTTTTGAAGAATATTTAAAAAATGTCATCAAAAAATCTTTAGCCGACATAAAACTTGATTTCACCCCACAGGCTATAAACCGCATCAAAGTCGCTTTGGTTATCAAAGAAGTGGCTAAAAAAGAAAACATCAAAGCCAGCGATGAAGAAATCAACGACGAACTAGATCACCTGGCCAAACACTACGAAGAAAACAAAGAAGCCAAAGACCGCGTCTATTCCCCGGCCTATCGCGATTATCTGGAAGCGATTATGAGAAATCGAAAAGTGATTGAGTTTTTGAAAGAATTAATGGTTGGAGGAAAAAAAGCCGAAGAAACCCAAAAGGCCATAGAGGCAAAAGAGGACGTAAAAGAAACAAAGACTGAAGAGGACGTAAAAACTGAAGAGGTTTAAAAAAATACAAAAAAACTCACCGTGGATAAACAGTGAGTTTTTTTATTCCGAACCAGGGTCGGCCGGTTGTCGGCAACCACCCACCCGCCGACAACCTGGCCGGGGAGAGGTGTAAAAAAATCCCCGAACGTTTCCGTCAGGGACGAGGAGTGGGTAGCCAAAGATTCGACTGCTCTTGAGGGGTGACGAACCAAGGGAAGGAACCGGTTGTCGGATCCGGGCCGACCAGCTCGACGTAAAAATCCGGGGTGTGACAGGACTTGGTTTTGTGCCACAGAACCGCGGTTCGAATTTCATCGCGAGACAGACCATACCAGGCCACCAACCAGCTGACTGTCTCTTGCAAGGTCAAGCCAGACTCGGTCAACTCATCGACAACCAGAATCCCAGTACGAACCAGTGGCTTCGAGGTCGTCAGATCCCGACTGAAGATAACTCTTTCTTGCCGGGTAGCAACATCGGGATAACTCCCCGCCGAGATCGTAGCCATCGGCGCACCGAAGCACCGGGAAATAACTTCAGCTGGGAAAAGACCACCACGAGCGACAGCCACCACTTGTTGTACTTGAAAATTCTGTTGTTGATAGAGCAAAGTCGCCAACTGGCGCACCAGATCGGCGTAGTCGTTCAGGCTGACACAGACCTTAATCACTTCGGTTTCGGTCATGACACACTCCTTGGAAGGTTTTTAAATCTTACAGAAAACAAAACTATCACGCAAGGCTTAATTTTGATAAGATTAGAAAGTATGAAATTCGGTGCTCACGTCTCGATCCAAAGCGGAGTTTGGAATGCTCCGGCCAACGCAGCCAAAATTGGCTGCGAAGTTTTGCAAATGTTCACGAGATCACCACAAGGTGGCAAAACTCCGGACATTGATTCCGAAACCGTCAAAAAATTCCGCGCGGCCATGGAGAAAAATCAGATTGTCGAGGCTTATGTTCACGCTCCCTACATAATCAACCTGGCCTCACCTGTCGGACACACCCGCGGCTACTCGATCCACCTCATCCGCGAAGAACTCGAACGAGCTTCGCTTCTCGGTTGTAAGGCACTCATGTTCCACATGGGCTCGGCGGCTGGAGTTGGTAAAGAAAAAGGTCTGGAGATGGCCAAAGACGGTGTAGAAAAGATTTTAAAAGACTACAAAGGTTCCTGCCAACTCCTAATCGAAATGTCGGCCGGCGCCGGCGCCATCATGGGCGACAAATTCGAAGATGTTTTCAAAGTCCTTCAAGCCAAAGGCGGCAACAAAGTCGGAGTCTGCCTCGACACCCAACACTGCTTTGCCTCGGGCTATGATTTTCGCGACAAAATCGCTCTCGATAAAACACTAAAAGAATTTGACGACGTTATCGGCCTCGAACGATTGGTTTTAATTCACACCAACGATTCGGCCACTGACTTTGGCTCCCACAAAGATCGCCACGCCCACCTCGGATCAGGAAAAATCGGCTTGGCCGGTTTTGAAGCGATCGTAAAAAATAAAAAACTTAAAGATGTTGATTTGATTTTAGAAACTCCGTGGGAGGATGGTGGTAGCGAGGGAGTTGAGAAGGATTTGGAGTTGTTAAAGAAGTTTCGGGGGTGATTTTTTGAGAGTGATTGTGGAGGTGATTATTTAGTGACGAATGTTTAAACCTTTCCACTAACCATTCCTATCAGCGCTCGTGTCCGGTTAACTTTCAACCGATGATCAAAATGGTTGTTTGTTAAGCCCTAGTCTGAGAAAAATTTATTTTTCGATTTGAATTTTTTTAAAAAATTCGAGTGACTAATTTTAGCCAAAAAATTAATCAAAAACACCCAATAAATCAATTAACCGGACACGAGTGACTCCTATCGGTCTCACCCCCACAATCACCCAACAATCACTCAACAATCACCCAACAATAACCCCAACCACCCCCCCCAATATGCTCCTCACCATCCACGCCACCCCCAACGCCAAAAAAACCGAAATCACCGGCTGGCTCGACGACAACACCGTCAAAATAAAAATCGCCGCCCCACCACGAGAAGGAAAAGCCAACGAAGAATTGATTCGTTTTTTAGCTGAATATTACAAAAAACCGAAGTCAACAATTAAGATTGTGAGAGGATTGGGAACAAAGATTAAACAAGTGGAGGTGTAAAAAATATAGTTCTCCAGACCTTCTTGTAAAAAATTCTTGTTCTCCACCTGTCACCCTGAACGCCACGTGCCGCGAGCGACGGCGGGAAGGATCTAACTCGAATTTAGTCTTTACACACAAGAAAATTTGAAGAAACAAAAAAATAGTATGGAACCCCACTTAAAAACCCGCCCCAAGAAAACCATTTTTCCCGAAGAAAAAATTACAGATCTCAGAAACCAAGCCGTGGAAAAAATAAAATCGAGTTTTTTACCGGACAACAAAATTATCAAAATCGTTTTGATGGGCTCGTCAGTAAAAAACTCTTTTGGCCAATATGAGCCTCCGGGTTTTAGAGGTAGTTTATTTTCAGACTTTGATTTTATAATTTTTGTTGAGGATGATTATCAAATTCCCGGCTGGCTAAACAGAGAACCGGACGGAAAACCGTTCCCGGACGACAAAATGAATTTGGCTTATCGAAACAAAAAATTCATCCAAAACAAATACGATGCCGAAATCTTTTTTATCAGACAATCAAACCTGAAAAACCCCAAGGTTCAAGCACTCGGGGAACAAGCGGGAATCCCCATGACAACAGAAAGCGAAAACAAATTTTTGGTTGTTTATTCGAAAAACTAGCAAAAGCACAAAAAAAACCTGCCGAAATGACAGTTTTTTAAATTCACAAAAACTACTTACTTGGTACCTCATCAATTCCACCTTTGGACCAAGGATGGCACCGTAAGACCCTCCAAGAAGCCAAAAAAACACCTTTTAAGAGGCCAAAACGAGAAATAACTCCAATGGCGTATTCAGAACAGGTTGGATGAAACTGACAATAGCCATAGGGATGAAAAATTTTAAACAAACCATGATCAAAAGACAATGTTTTTTGATAGATTCTAATTAAAAAAATTGCAAAAAACTTAGGAAAATGAAACAAAAACATATTTCTAGTTTTTTGCTAACCCGGCTTTTTTTAAACCGTTTAGGATGACCTTCTCTAATTCTTTATAATCCACAGTTAAAGCTCCTGATCTGGCAATAAACGTAAAATCAAATCCCGACTTAATGTTTTGTTTGTTTAAACGAATAATTTCACGAACTCGACGGCGAATATGATTTCTTTTAACCGCTGATTTAGAAATCTTGGTACCAACCATTATGGCAAAACGAGAATGGTCAAGCCCGTTTTTCATGTATTTAAAGCCACAAATCGAACCAAAAACACTTCGGCCTTTGGTAAAAACCTTTTTAATTTCAACTTCTTTTTTTAAACGATGATCTTTTTTAAGCATACGAAGAGCAGGGGATTAACCCCTGCTTTCATTATAACCCAATAATTTATCCGTGTCTGGGGACAATTATTTCTTGGTGATCTTAACCGTAAGGCTCTTGCGACCTCTTTTCATACGTCGCTTTAAAGTATTGCGCCCATCGGCGGTCTTCATTCTGGTACGAAAACCATGAACTTTAACTTTTCGGCGTTTTTTTGGTTGATAAGTGCGTTTTGGCATAAATTTTCCTTAAGTTTCAAAGATGTGTATATTATTACCACACTTTCCACAGCTTATCAACTGCTGTACCCACCGTTCCCCCACTTGCCCCCCTGTGGACAAGTGGTAAACTATAATGCGTACCAAACAAACTCTTCGTTTTTAGTACTTTACGGCCCCTTGGGCCCCATGCTCCCTATGAATACCAACGAACTTTGGCAAGCTGTTCTTGGAGAATTAGAATTAAAGCTAAGTAAAGCCAATTTTACCACTTGGTTTAAGCAAACTTTTGTTGCTACTTTTAACGAAAACGAAGTAGTTATCGGCGTACCAAACACTTTCACCAAAACTTGGTTGGAAAAAAAATACCACAAAGAAATCCACAACCTAATCCAAACTTTTGCCAGCAACTCTAGAATCAAAAACGTTATCTACAAAGTTGAAACCAAACCCGGACTCCCGGTTTCTATTGATCCAATAGAAATAGAGGAAATTATCAACGAAATTCCACCAACTTCCCAACAAACTTATTATCCATCCCCTCAATCCACCTTGGCCCAACACCGACAAGAAACCATCGAGGTCTCTTTAAACACCAAATACGCTTTTTCAAATTTTATTGTCGGTAAACAAAACGAATTGGCTCACGCCGCAGCCCAGGCTGTAGCCAGCCAACCAGGTGGTGTCTATAACCCACTTTTCCTTTATGGTGGAGTCGGTTTGGGCAAAACTCATTTACTCCAGGCTGTTGGTAACGAAATCGCCAAACAAAACCCCAAAGCCAAAATACTTTACGTCACCAGCGAAAAATTCACCAACGATTATATCTACGCCATTAGAACCAATCGAACTCGTGAATTCAAAGAACTTTATCGCACTGTGGATGTTCTTTTAATCGACGATATCCAATTCATAACCGGTAAAGAAGGAACTCAGGAAGAATTTTTCCACACTTTTAATGCTCTTCACCAAAACAACAAGCAAATAATTCTAACCTCTGACCGCCCACCAAAAGCTATCCCCGACCTTGAACAACGTTTGTCTTCACGTTTTGAATGGGGCATGATGGCCGACATTGGTAGCCCTGATTTTGAAACCAGAATCGCTATTTTACAAGCCAAATGCCGTGAAAAAAACTATTTATTAGAACAAGATATTTTGCACCACATTGGAACAGTTGTCCAAAGCAATGTTCGTGAATTAGAAGGTGCTTTGAATAAAATTATTGCTCTCCATCAATTTAAGAACATAACTCCTTCCATCGAAACTGTTAAACCAATCCTGGTCAGCTTCCAACCAACCAAAAACAAAAAATCGGTTACCCCCCGCCACCTAATCCAACTTGTGGCTGGTTATTTTGAATTGCAAATCGACGACTTGCTTGGTAAGAGCCGCGAAAAACGTTTAGCTTTCCCTAGACAAATAATAATGTATATTATGCGCGAGGAAATGAAATCTAGTTTTCCTTCTATCGGCAATGAATTAGGTGGCCGCGACCACACCACAGCCATGCACGCCTACGAAAAGATTTCTAACCAAATCGCCATAGACGAAAAACTCCAACAAGACGTAGAACTCATCAAACAAAGAATGTATTCCTGAGTATAATCTGGGGAAAAGTCTCTTGGAGCAAGTGATCAGATCTGTTGATTAAACAGTGTAAAAAGTGGGTTAAAAATGGGTTTAAAAAACCCCCTCAAATTTAATCCCAAAGTATCCCAGCCAACCACCATGCCTTACACACAGACACTCCAAAAGAAACACCGCTTTGATTAGTTCTAAAAACGACTTTTCCACTTCATCCACACCCCTTATTATTATTACTAACTTAATATATTTAAAAAAATATAATAGTAACCGATTATGAAAGTGTCCTGTACTAAAAATAATTTACAGATGGGATTGTCTATTACAAGTCATCTATCAACTAAAAATATTCAACTACCAATTTTGAATAATGTTTTAATGGTGGCAAAAAACGGAAATATTCGTTTTACATCCACTAATCTTGAAATAGCTGTCAGTTGTTTAGTAAGAGGTAAAGTTGAAGAAGAAGGTGAACTAACTATTCCTTCTAAATTATTTTATGATTATATTTCTCTTTTAAAAGAAGAAAAGGTGGATCTTTTTAATCAAGATCAAACACTGGTAGTGGAAGCCGGTGATTATAAAACAAAAATTAATGGATTAATCTCATCTGATTTCCCTTTAGTTCCTTCGGTTAATTCCAATAAAATTTATCTTTTACCGGTAAATAATTTTAGGGAAGCTTTGTCTCAAGTGGTTTTTGCCGTGGCCAGTAATGAATCAAGGCCAGAGCTTTCCGGGGTTTTACTTAAATTTAATAATAATGAATTAATAATAGCCGCCACTGATTCTTATCGTCTAGCTGAAAGAAAAATAAAAGTTTCATCAGAAAATTTCGGAGAAACAACTATTATTATTCCTTCTAGAACTATAATCGAGGTAAACAGAATTCTTTCAATTTTTAAAGAGACCTCCGATTCTCCGAGCGGTGTTCAAATTAGTCTTTCTGATAATCAAGTGGTTTTTACTTACGGCTTAGTGGAAATTATATCTCGGACCATCGAGGGCTCTTTTCCTGACTATCAACAAATTGTTCCCAAATCTTTTCAAACCGAATCAAAACTAGATCGAAACGATTTTATAAATGCCGTAAAAACCGCCAGTCTTTTCTCTCGTTCTGGTTTGTTTGACGTTACTGTTAAATTTGATCCCGCCGGAACCTTTAGTGCCGCCGCCGCCGATGCTACCAGAGGCGAAAACACCGCCGTAGCCAAAGCCGAAGTTAACGGTCTGGAAAATTCAGTTACTTTAAATTTTCGTTATCTTTTAGACGGTTTAAATTCCATGACAACAGAAAGCGTGGTTTTTCAAATGATCGACGGCGCCAACCCTTGTATGATTCATCCGGTTGGTAGCGAAGATCAACATCTTTATATTGTTATGCCTATTAGGCAATAAAAAAGCCTATGTTGATTATTCCAAAAACTCCAAAATTTCTTGGGTTGTCGGTGGGTCGACTTTGGAACGGGAAATGTTCTCCTGATTCCCGGCTTTTAGCATTTGTTGAAATTCAACAAACAGACGAAGGAATTCTAATTCGTTCCACCACACCACCACTACCAGGTTACAAAAATCCCGAAGTTTTGCCAGGAACAAGATTAGAGAATATTGATGCTTTTGAAAAAATTTGTGTTTTTTTTGTCGAAGAAAGCGGACAGTATTTAGAAGTCAAACTTGGTATTGGTGGCCAATATTTAGTTTTAGGTTTTGATAAACCGCTCGAGGAAGTGGCTAATTTTTCTGACAGTAATTTTAAAACCAGCCATCAAGTGTTTAAAGATGGAAGGACTGTAAATGATTTAGTTATTCCTTTCGAGCTTTTTCCAACCAATCTAAGGGCCCTAAACGCCTTTTTCACCGTCGGAAATCAAATTTTGGCCTATCACCCCCTTGTTGGTCCGGAACCTAACCTCCACCAACCAGAATCCTTTCCTTTTGCTAAACTTGAAGAATAAAAAAAAGACGAGATAACTCGTCTTTTTTTATTTTTTTTGATTGGAGGCCTGGGCGGGGATCGAACCCACGAATAAGGGTTTTGCAGACCCTTGCCTTACCACTTGGCTACCAGGCCGTGGTCGTATTCAACGACCCCTATAATACTAAAAAACTTCGATGGTTGTCCAATGGATGCCAAAATTTTTGGCATCGGCGGTTTCTTCCATCCAGATATCAACCCGTTTATCATAACGGGCGTTCATCCGATCTTCGACAATAAAAATTTCCTTGCCGTAAAGCTCGGGGATACGAACAGTGGTGCCAATAGGTAAAAAGTTGGCGGCAATTACTCCACGGCGCACAGTGGTGCCAGAAGCAGTGATGAAAGGGGTAGAGTCGGTTTGGCCAACCTCACTTGAGTAGGCTGTAATCGGAACAGTTAGGGTTCTAATTGGCTGACCGTCAGAAGACAACGGAAGTTGTCCAAAAGATTTTAAATTATTGTTTTGGGCTTCGTTGGATAATTTTAATTCTAAGCCTTGAAGATTTGTGGGAAACAAGTCAAAAGAAAAGGCGGCCACGGCGTTTCTTGGAGTAATAATATAACTACCAAAAACCACCATCAGAAGGATTAGAATTACTTCAACCGATCGTGATAAATGTTGTTTTTTGTTCTTAAAAAGTTTGTTCATAATAAAAACTCCCTATTCAGGAAGCGTTAACAGTATAGCATATTTTTGCCCTTTAGTCAATGATAAAATCGTAAAAACTGCCAAATAGAGCCCAAATCCCCTGTGGACTATTTTTAAAAAAAACAGTATTATATTCTTAACTATGACTTCCCAATACCTTCACCGTCGATCTAATTTTCGAGGTAAAAAAATGGTTTTTTTAAGAAAAATACTAACCCCGGGTAATTTTAAAAATTTAATTTTACTTGGGTTGGCCCTAGGATTGGCTGGTTCGATTTTTGTTTTAGGGGCCTTTGCTTTTATTAGTCGTGATTTACCAGATCCCAACACTTTGTCCGACCGCTCGGTTAGTCAGAGCACAAAAATTTACGATCGTACCGGCGAACATTTGCTTTACGAAATTCACGGCGAAGAAAATCGTACTTTGGTTAAGTTGGCGTCTTATTTTTGTAACGATCCGGATAATACCGATTTGGAGTTGGATACCAATGGCATTCCTCTTATTGCCATCCAAGCCAGTATTGCCGCCGAGGACCGCGGGTTTTGTGAACACCATGGTTTTAGTATTAAGGGCTTTTTAAGAGCTATTCGTAATAATTTACTGGGTGGCTCGGGCGGTGGCTCGACCCTAACTCAACAGTTGGTTAAAAATGCTATTTTGTCAGGCGAGAAAAAAATTAGTCGTAAGGTAAAAGAACTGATTCTTTCGGTTGAGATTGAAAGACGTTATTCTAAAGACGAAATTTTACAGATTTATTTTAATGAAATTCCTTACGGTTCTACAAACTACGGAATCGAGTCGGCCGCGCAGCGTTATTTTAATAAGTCGGTAAAAGACATAACTTTATCCGAAGCCGCTGTTCTCGCCGCCCTGCCTCAAAGGCCAACAACTTTGTTAAACAATCCGGAATTGCTTTTATCTCGGCGAGATTGGATTTTGGATAGCATGGCCGAGCTAGGTTTTGTTTCTGAAGATGAAAAAACTTCGGCCAAAGCCGAAGAAATAAAAATCGAAAACCCCGTTTCCAACATTGATGCCCCACATTTTGTTTTTTACATTAAGCAACTTTTAGAAGACGAATTAAAACTTGATTCCAGAACTGTTGAAGAGGGTGGTCTTAAGGTAACCACCACTTTGGATTATGATTTGCAAAAAATTGCCGAAGAAGAGGTTAATAACGGTGTGGAAACTCGCGGTGAAAGATATGACTTTAATAACGCCGCTTTGGTGGCCGAAGATCCAAAAACCAGTCAGATTTTAGCTATGGTCGGTTCAAAAGATTATTTTGATGACGATATTGATGGTCAGGTTAATGTGGCTTTAAGTTTGCGCCAGCCGGGCTCTAGTTTTAAACCGATTGTTTACACCGCCGGTTTTATTCAAGGTTACACCCCTAATACTATTCTTTGGGACGTAAAAACCAATTTTTCAACCGTCACCGGAGATTACTCACCAAACAATTATGATCTTGTTGAACATGGTCCGATAACAGTCAGACAGGCCCTGCAAGGTTCGTTAAATATTCCGGCGGTTAAAATGGTTTATTTGGTTGGGGTAGAAAATTCTCTAAAATTTGCCGAGAGTTTGGGTTATACTTCTTTTAGCGATCGTTCTCGTTTTGGTTTATCGATTGTTCTTGGTGGGGCCGAGGTAAAACTTTTAGAACATGTTGGAGCTTTTGGGGTATTGGCTAATGAAGGGATTAAAAAAAACACCACAGCCATTTTAAAAGTAGAGGATCCCGATGGTAATATTCTGTATGAATGGAAAGACACTGAAGGTAAAAAAGTTATTGAACCAAATTTTACCAGAATCACCTCAAACGTTTTGTCGGACAATGCGGCTAGAACTTATGTTTTTGGTGAAACCAATTATTTAAATTTAGCCAGTCGTCCGGCCGCGGCCAAGACCGGTACAACCAATGATTATAACGATGCCTGGACAATTGGTTATACCCCATCTTTGGTTGCTGGGGTTTGGGCCGGAAACACTGATGGTTCAGATATGGCTCGGGGCGCCGACGGATCAATAATTGCCGCGCCAATTTGGAATGCTTTTATGCGTCGCGCTTTGGAAGGACAGGAAGTGGAAAATTTTAATTCCCCGGAAATACCAATTACCGGCAAGGCAATTCTTGATGGTCAGATGCCGGGAACCACAGTGGTTTTAGACAAAGCCTCGGGGAAACTAGCCACCTCCTACACCCCAATTTCTTATCGGGAAACCAAAACTTTTGCCGAGTATCACAATATTCTTTATTACATTAACAAAGAGGAACCTGCCGGTGAAATTCCCGCTAGTCCCGAAGACGACCCAATGTTTCTGGCCTGGGAAACGGCTGTACAAACCTGGTTAGAAAACCAAGAAGCTGCAACCGGAATTCAGATCGAGCAAGGCAGTGTCCCAACCGAAGAAGATGATCTCCATATTCCAAGTAATTTTCCAACAGTTTCCATCGAGTCGCCTTCAAAAAATGACTCCTTTGATACCAGAACTATAACCATCGCCGCAAACGCCGCCGCTCCGCGTGGAGTTAGACGAGTTGAGTTTTATATTGACGGTTATTATTTGGATAGCGACAATCAGGCTCCTTACGAGATTAGCGCGAACATCCCCAATACAATTAATCGAGGTTATCACACTATAAAAGTTGTGGCCTACGACGATATTGATAATACCGGTTCTGAATCTATTGGTATTAAAATAACAGCCGAGGCCGTTTCCTCCGGCTTCTCGATTGTTGATCCTATTAACGGTCAAACAATTGAGTGTATTCAAGAAACTTATACAGTAGCTCTGTCTTTGGAAAATTCCAGTAGTTTCAATTCGGTATATGTTTATGCCGAAGAAGTTAATAGTGCCGAACGGGTTTTGATTAACACTATTTCTCCAATTTCTTCTTTAATTATTACCACTCCATGGACACTCCCGGTTTCTGGTACCTGGGTTATTAGTGCCACAGCTGTTGGTTCAGGAGAAACCTTGGAAACACCCGGTACTATGGTTTATTTGGTTCCTCCCAAGGGATCTGGTCAAGAAACCAGCGGGTCGTCGGGTGGTGTTTTGAACCCGTTCGAATAAAAAAACCGGACGGGTATACGTAGAGACGCCCTGTTAGGGCGTCTCTATTATACGGTGGGTTCCGGTTTTTTTTATTCGTCTGGTGTTTCTTGAATTGCGGCAATTATTTCTAGCGGCTCCTCGTTAATCAGATTCATTGGAATAAACAGTGCGGTTTTTTTAAGAAGTTGGCCGTGGAGAGATTCCATTAATTCATTTTTTAAATCACCGGGCACAGTAAAAACCAAAGCCGCGAATTCGTTGTTTTGCAGGCGATGCATTAATTCTTTGTTAAGAGCGTTGTAAAAATGGTCTTTGGTAATATGTTCTTTTTTAGCTCCGATTTCGTCATTTGAAGCAAAGCCGCCACCACCAAGGTTGATGGTTTCGCGTTCGCCGGAATCTTGAATTAGATCCGAAGTGACATCAACTTCACCGGCGGTTTTTAGTAAACGGTCGTCGGCTTCGAAAAGTTTGGCTTTGTAGCTGTTGGTGACCACGATTAAAGTTTTTTTTGGAAAGGGTTGAAGAGATGAAGGTATTTGCATAATGGTTTTATTATAAACCAATTTTATTAAAAGGAAAAATAATCTGGAAAACTCTTGATATTTGTGTTGGTCAACTCTTATCATTGTGCCAATTTTTTGTTATAATTTAAAAAGATGTTTAAATTTTTTAGAAAAAAACAAAGAAATCTTTCGGTTCGTGAGGCAGTTTTTGGTTTGGAAGACGGTTTGGTTTCCACTTTGGGTGCCATTGTTGGCATAGCAGTTGGAACCAACAATACTCCGGTGATTATTTTATCAGGACTGGTTATTTTAGCGGTTGAGTCTTTATCAATGGGAGCTGGTAGTTTTCTTTCCAACGAAACCGCAGAAATGATTCACGAGAGATCAGAAAAAAAAGCCCGCCGTGAATCAATTAGGGCCGGAATGGTAATGATCGCGGCTTATTTAGTCGGCGGTTTTGTTCCATTGATTTCTTATTTTTTTCTACCTCCTTCGCAAGCAGTTCTACTGTCGGTTGCAATGACCGTTGTTGCTTTATCTGGGGTTGGTTTTTGGGCCGGGCGAGTTTCCGGTCGTAATCCTTGGAAAACCTCGGTGGAAATGGTGGTTGTTTCCATATCAGCGGCCGCGGTCGGGTATTTGATCGGTCGCGGGGTTTCAATGTTTTTTGGCATTGACATACCTACCTAACAGTCTGATACACTATAGACACAACTTATATGCCCTCATTTGAAAAGTATTTCGAAGACTCTTCCGACGTTTGCGATGTCTGTTTAGCTCCACTAGACGACCCGGAAACCTTACAAACCGCCGAAGCCATGGGGGTGGTTTTAACTTTTTGTTCGCCGCAATGCCGAGACGAGTTTTTAAAAGAACCGGAAAAATATTTAGATTCCGAAGAAGAATTGGAGTAGTTGAGAGAAGGGGTAGAATCGGCCTCGTGGCGAGGCCTCGTAGAAATCGTAGAATCGGCCTCGTGGCGAGAGCCTCGTAGAAATCGTAGATCTACGCCTTCTACGCCACCCCCACCCCACACCCCCACCCAACAGACTTGGCTAAAACCAGGTTTTTTGATAGGCTGATTAAGCTTTATGGAGAAGTTTGTCTATTTGGACCATGCTGCCACAAGTCCGCTTGACCCGCGGGTTTTTAGGGTTATGCAACCATGGTTGACCGAAAAATTCGGTAATCCTTCAAGTTTTCATTCGCCAGGCAAAGAAGCTAAAGATGCCATCGAGGCCGCTCGTTTAGATATTTCCAAAATTTTGTCGTGCCGAGCCGAGGAAATTATTTTTACTTCTGGCGGTACTGAGTCTGACAATTTGGCTATTCTGGGTTTTGCTCGAGCTAATTCTGGGTTTGGCAAGCATATCGTGGTTTCGGCCATCGAGCACCACGCGGTTTTGGAGGCGGTTGTTCAGCTCGAAAAAGAAGGTTTTGAGGCAACTCGTGTTTTGCCAAACAGTGATGGTGTCATCGATCCTGAGTCGGTTAAGGCTGCGGTTCGTCCGGATACAATTTTGATTTCTGTCATGTTGGCCAACAACGAGGTGGGCATTATTCAACCGGTTTCAGAAATCGGGAACTGGCTTCAAAAAAAACGTGGTGAAAAACAATACCCGGTTTTTCATTCCGATGCCTGCCAGGCCGCTGGCGCTCTTGATCTTTCAATCGAAAAACTTCATGTCGACATGTTGACGATTAACGGTTCAAAAATTTATGGGCCAAAAGGTGTTGGTGCGCTTTACGCTCGTAAAGGAATTCGCCTTCAGCCACTGCAATTTGGCGGTGCCCAAGAGCGTGGAATTCGCCCCGGGACGGAAAATGTCGCCGCGATCATTGGTTTGGCCGCCGCGCTCGCGCTCGCACAAAAAGAAAAAGACCAAGAGTCGGCTCGTTTAGTGATGCTTCGTGATAAGCTGATCAAAGGTGTTCTCGAAACCATTCCAAAAACCAAACTCAACGGCCACCAGAGCGAGCGTTTGCCAAACAACGCGAACATTTCTTTTCTTGACATCGAAGGCGAGGCCTTAATGTTGTATCTCGACGCCAAAGGAATTTTTGTTTCGACCGGTTCGGCCTGCACCAGCGCCTCGCTCGATCCGAGTCATGTAATTTTGGCTCTCGGAAAAACTCCAGAAGAGGCTCATGGCGCCATGCGTTTTACTCTTGGTCGTTCGACAACAAGCGCAGACATTGATTATGTGCTCGAAGTTTTGCCGCCGTTGGTTGCGAAACTTCGTGAAATAAGTTCGGTTAAGCTATAATATGGGAGATGTTATAAACACTTGCGGCGACGAAAACTGGTTTTACAGCGAAACTGTTAAAGATCATTTTTTCAATCCGCGAAATTTTTTGAAAACAGAAAACCCACCAGAAGATTTTCAAGGTTTTGGTGTTTATGGTTCGCCGGCTTGTGGTGACGAAATGAAAGTTTGGATTAAAGTCGATCCGGAAAGTAAAAAAATTGTCGACTATCTTTGGAAAACTTTTGGCTGTGCCAGCGCCATTGCCGCCGCCTCAATCTGTTCAGAAATGTGTTTAGAAAACAGTGGTTTAACCATTGATGAAGCCGTTAAAATTACCCCGCAAATGATTATCGAAAGACTCGGCGGCTTACCTCCTCGAAAGATTCATTGTTCGGTTTTGTGCGATAAAGCTTTGCAAAATGCGGTTAGGGATTATTTAAGTAGAGGGTAGAAGACGTAGAAAACGTAGAAGACGTAGATCTACGTTTTCTACGAGGCCTCGCCACGAGGCCGATTCTACGATTTCTACGAGGCTCTCGCCACGAGGCCGATTCTACGATTCCTACAAAACCTCTCCACAAAGCTAATTTTACACTTTTACATTTTTTACTCCTTTACTCAAAAAACATTATGAAAATTAAAATCAAAGTTGACGCCGATCTTTGTATCGGCGCCGCCGCTTGTGTGGTTGTGGCTCCAGAAACCTTCCAACTCAACAACGACAATAAAGCCGATGTTTTAGATCACAGTGAAGCTCCAAACGGTCCGGCCTACGAGCGTGAAATTGAGGTGACCGAAGAAGAATTACAGAATATTATTCTCGGCGCCGAGTCTTGCCCGGTCCTCGCAGTTTTTGTTTATGACGAGGCAGGGAAACAATTGTTTCCGAGATAACCCCACCCCAAGCCCCTCACCTTTTGTGGCGAAAGGGGAAGGGAAACATGATATGAAAATAATTATTATTGGCGGCGGGATTGCTGGCACAGCCTGTGCCGAGGAATTGCGAAAACTTTCGTCTGAGGTGGAGATCGCAATTGTTTCAGAAGAACACACACCGCTTTATTCGCGGATTCTTTTGCCTTTTTATTTAAAAGGCAAAGTTGAGCGCGAACGAGTTTTTTTGAAAGACGAAAATTGGTATGCGGAAAATAATATTGAGTGGTTACCGGGTTTGCGAGTGGAAAAAATTGATCACAAAAATTCTTTTGTTGAACTTACCGACGGCCGAGAATTACCTTTCGACAAATTGGTAATTGCCGGTGGCAGAGACACTCGAGCGTTACCCGAAGATCTTCGCGGCGTGGCTTATCTTTGGATGCTCGACGATGCTGATCACCTACTTCAACTTATTTCCGAACAACCACGACCATGTGCCGTTGGAGTTTATGGAGGTGGTTTGATTGCTTGCGAGTTTATAAACATTTTTCAAAATTTTAATTTTGAAATAACCGTGGCTTTTCGCGGTCCTGGTTTTTGGTCACGAGTTTTGGATAAGGAAAGTAGCGAGTTGATTAATAGACATTTAATTAAAAATAATATAAAAGTTTTGCCAGAAGCAAAATTTATTAGTTTGCAGGGTGAAAAAGAATTGAGTGGAGTGGAAACCGATAAAGAAAATTTTGCTTGTAAAATTTTGGGGGTGGGAATTGGTTTGGAACCAGACATTTCTTGGCTTCAAGATTCCGGGTTGAACGTTGGAAAGGGAATTAAGGTCAACGAAAAAATGAAAACAAATTTGCCAAACATTTTTGCGATTGGCGACACAGCCGAAGTTTTTGATGTCCACTCCGGCCACCAACGGATTATGGGAACTTGGACGGCCGCACAATTTCAGGGGCGAATTGCCGCGCAGAATATTTTGGGTCAAGAGGAGGTTTTTGATCAAGTTACGTCTTCAACAATGAATATTCTTGGTTTGGATGTGATTTTTTTGGGTGATACGGATCGAGAGTGGGCCGATGAGGTAAAAGTTGAGGGAAGTTTGGAAGAGGGTGGAGTGGTTCAGATTTTTTATAAAAAACAGAAAGCTATTGGCGCGACTTTGATAAATCGAAATTCCGAGAGGGCTAGATTGTTGGCAGAAATTAAGGGTTAGGTTTTTTCGCTGAGTTTAGTATAAAAACTTGGTTTAACGCCGATCGGTGTTAAACCAAGTTTTTTTGCTAATTTTAGAAGAAAATTAGCAAACCCATTACATTTACGGCCGATCGGCTTTAAGTGTAATGGTTTTTGTGTTTTTACGATAAAAACAACAAAAAACCTCGTTTTAACCTTGGTTAATTAAGTTGTTTTTTGTCTTCCTATTATTTCTCAAAAGAAACACCTCTCCCATTGACAAAACCCTAAAAACGTGATATAAATAAGCGTTCTCCGTGCTCGCCCATTGGGCTGCACTGAGGCAAGATTCGCGTCTGTCTGCCACCGAATGTCTCGGAGGCGGAATTGATGCGATGCCCTTTCACCTGCGCCCACTGCGCACGGAGAAAAAACCATGTCTTTCGATATCGATTCCCTGGTCAGCTCTGTCATTTCTCACGTTGGTAGTGCCGGCGCTGGCATGGCCAAGTCCGAAGTCGAGGAGATCATCAAAAATCTCGTCGGTGACGGCCTTCATGGTTTCCCGAAGGTCGAGGCCTTCCTGTCGCGTCTCCCTAAGGTGCCGCGGCGTGCGTTGACTACTGGTCTTCTGTCGATGCTCAAGGCGAACGAAAACCTCCTCGGTTCGGAAAACGCGGTCTATATCCGTGCCCTGAACGAGGCGGTCGAAAAGTTCGCCGAAGCCTCGGGGCGTGCCGTGGCCAACATCGAGTTCAACGATGAGGCTGTGCGCCACATCGCCTTGAATGTCCGTCAGATCGGACAGAGTCAGACCCTTGTGCACCTGAGTGTCGCCCACAGCGGTGACGGCCAGTGCACAGCGCTCGCCGGTCTCAAGACGGCCTGGGCCGCAAGATACCCGTCGCACCAGGTCTCCGGAGGCCCCAAAGCTCCGGCCAAGACGATCCCCGGGGAAGCGTTCCCCGAAATCGGGATGACCTTGGAGCGGGCGATGGATCAGGCCACCCCCTGCCCGGTCTGCATGAAGCGTTTCATTTTGCAGCCGAGTTGGGCTATGTCGACCACCCCGGCCAAGCCGAAGGATTGGGTCGACACCCTGACTGCGGTCCGACTCAATGCCCTCATTGAGCTTCAGGACGCCGCCATGGAAAAAGGCGGAAACGATCGTCTCTACGTTGAGGCGGCCGTTCGGGACAACTGGAGCAAGGTGCGGACCACCGTGACCCATCTCCTTGACCAGATCGGTTCCGGTTTGCCCACCGATGCCCAGAAGGCTCGGTTCGTCCGACTTCTTGACGGGGCTTACCCCATCAACCACAAGGACGCCATCGAGCACGTCTTGGACAATGGGGCTCGGGCCATCCTTGAGCGGGCTCAGAACCGTAAGGGGTTGCGAGGGTTTCTTGGTATCACCAGCGACATCGCCGGTGAGGTCTGGAACACGATCAGCGGACCCGTCAAGTTCGCAATCAGGTTCTGGATTTTCATGGCCGTGATGGGGTTTATCCTCTATGGTTGGGGGTGGCTCCTCGGAAACCTCGCGGCGGCCTTCGTTGGCACCGTTGTGATGGTTCTGGTTCCCTTGCCGCTTGTCTTCATCCAGAAGGCAGTCGACTGGGTTGCGGACCAGTTCCGGATCATCGGCCAGAGGATTGGCTTCAATGTTACGCCCCTGACCGATTCGTTGGTTTGGCTGAAGAAGTTGGGGGTTGATTCCGCCTGCTTCTTCGGAACCTTCGGTGTGATGGTCATGTACCTGATCGCCGCTGGTTGGCCAGCTCTGGCGCGCGCCGCCTTGGTACTGCCGGCCCTGATCCTGGTGGTGAGAGCGCTGTGGAATATCGATCGCGGTTTCCTTCGGGAGCGGATCGAGAAGGTGGATGTCTTCACCTGGAAGACGTTCACCGTGGCTTCAGGCTTCGGCCTGGCCATGATCTTCCTCGCGCCCTCGCTCTTCGCACCGCGTCTGCCACTCCTCTACAGTGGGAACGGGTCGGTTGTGACAGTGAATTCGGTTGGGCTGCCGGCGGCAGTGTCCACAACCGAGGTGTTCCCTGGTGCGGTTGAGAATGGTTTGTTGGAGGTGTGCAGCGATGCTTCCTCCCAAATCTGCTCGCCGCTCGCGCTCGAGCCGGTGCTTCCGGGTTTTACCACCTGGGTCGAGCCCTGGGAGAACAAGAACATCTTTTTCTACAAGCCCTCGCCCGTGAGTGTGTTTGTGAAGAAGTTCGACGGCCTCGTCGGCACCAACCTGGCCGGCTGGCGTGCCAATCGTCTCTATGTCAACACTTCGGTGGCGGCGGCGAGCGGTTCGGGTAGCGCGGTTGTGACGGTGGTTGCTGGTCCAAGCCTGGCTTGGTACTGGTGGTTGGCGATCGCGATCGGGACGTTCACGGCCTGGCTCATCGGGCTGAACGTCGTGAACATGACCTTCGAAGCAGAAGAAGGTCAGCCGGACACCAAGCGTTGGGGTACCGTGGTCTCCGTGATCGCGGCTCTGGTGATCGGGGTGTGCGTGTGGCAGGCTTACGAGTCGGCCACCTACACGGCTCCGGTCGCACCTGTGGCCGCGGCGCAAGTTTTAGCTCCGGCCGTGGCGATCAGCGCCCCGGCCGCCGCGCCCAAGAAGGCCGCCCCGAAGGCGACCCGGGCCACCTCCTATGCCGTGGACTGCTCCACGGTTTCCCCACGCCTTCGGCCCAAGTGCTTGAGGGCCCAGGGAAAGTAGGAGGACGTTCTCCGTTCCCCTGCCGTCGGCTAGTCTGACGGTGGGGGGATTTTTTTTGTAATCAAAAACAACGATTTGGCTTAATCTAGCCAAAATAACCTTTTTGATTATTGACAAAGTTGAAATTTTGTGCTATATTAAGCTGTTCTTTAATGGATTTTTGGCGAAGAAAAGATGAGTTTCCAAGTTGGTTTTTTGGTGGCTTTTCTGTTCTTCTACAAGAGAACTCGAGGTACAATTCCTGTGCCTCGTTCAGCCCATCAGGAGTCCCCATGACCCGCACCCTCGCCCTCATCGCCTTCGTTCTCACCACCTCCTGCACCGGTCTCCACTACCGTTCTCCGAGCGGTAATCTGGAAGCCGATGGTTACATGCGGCCGTTGTCCGCTCCGGCCACCATTGCGGCCGCCGAGCGCTTCCAGGCCGCCGAGGTTGGCGCGAGCCAGTGCGAAGAGGTGGTCGAGCTCGTCAAGGCGGGCACGATCAACTCGGCGCGCTGTGACGTCGGCGGCAACCACCTCTGCATCTGCCGGGCCCAGCCCTGCGAGTGCAACGGATGGTACGGCAGTGGCTATGGCGGCAACAGTTACGCCCCCAACTCGCTCCTCGTGAGCGGGATGATGGCCGCGACCGACTACGCCCGAGCACAGGCGACCACCGTCTCGTCGCCCGCAAGCGGCGTTCCGATTTCGTCGGACGTCGCCGCGATCATGGCCGACTTTCAGGCCCAGATCGACGAGATCGGCGGGATCGTTTTCGCCACGCCGGCGAGGTAGGGCCAACAACTACGATCGCTGGGGTGTGACACTTGTGTCTCGTCCCAAAAAAGTTTTTCCAGTTTTCCACCCCCCCCCACCTTCCGAGCGCGCGAGTCGTGCTCAACACGGAGTTTCCATGTCCAAGCGTATCCTCGCCGCCATCGCCGCGGCCTGTCTGTTCCTCGCCTCCTCCCCGGCCATGGCCGTCGTCCCCATGGACCAGATCGCGGTCTGCCAGAACGCGCCTGACGCCAACATCTGCTTCGAGAATCTTCTCGGGCGGTGTGGCTCGGATCCAGTCTGTCTCCAGGCCGTCTACCTGGCCCAGGCCGAGACCCGCGCCGAGCGCGCCGAGGCCGCCCTCGAGGCCGCCAAGGCCGCCACGGTCGTCCCGACCCCGGCTCCGGCCGCCACGGGCACGGCCTACGTGTCTGCGGCCCCAATGTACGCCGTGGCCCCGGTCAACACCGCGGCCTTCGGCTACAACCCGATGGGGAGCAGGTGGGGCACCTACCGCTTCGGGTTCGAGATCTACAATCTCGTCCCCGGACAGGCCTACCTGTTCACTGTCGACGGTTCGGACGCGCCGGGGCTGTTCCAGTGCGGTGACATGAACTGCCCCCACGCCCAGTCGGTCGACCTAGACGGCAACGGCGTCGTCTCGACCAACGAGATGGCCGTCCCCGTTCTGGAAGGAGACGAGACGGGCTCGGCCTACTTCGTCTTCCAGACCGGCGGTCCCCACAACGTGAAGGTCCGGGTATTCGAGAAGAATCCCCTGACTGACGTGTGGGTGGCTTCCGGACGGAGGAACATGAACCCCAACATTGGGGTGTTCCAGCGACCGACTCGGTGGTCGCTCGCTTCCGGTTCCTGACCTCCCCTCGTCCCTCGAGCTGTGCGCCAAGCGCCGGCCCGAGGGACTTTTCTTTTTGGAAAAAATAAAAACCGCCAGGCGGTGGGCCTGGCGGAATTTAAATTTTTTAATTAGGTAGTAACCGCAACCATGGCGCCAATCACATAGTTAGAGATGGCATAAGCGGCCACAATTATGACAATACCAATCACTGCGGTTGTCAAAAGTTTCATGGCTTTTTTGGCTTTTTCACCACCACCTTGATCGGTTAGATAAAGGAACCCAGCGTAAACAACAAGGACCAAAAAGATAATACCCAAAACACCTAAAACAACATTGATTAAGTTACCAATGACTGTTGTGAGATCTTCCGCACCGCCCATACCGGTGGTGTTTCCAATTTCACCAAGAGAGGTGTTGGCATCGGTTAAATTCATTGGAACGTCTGCCATGGCCGTGAGTGGCATAAGCAAGTAGACTTGCCCCAAAGCCACGATGGTCGCGAGAATTGATTTCATATTTTTTTGAATAAATTATTTTTTTAAAATTAATTTTAAGTAACAATGGCAGTTAAAGCGCCTATCAAATAATTAGTAATGGCAAAAGCCGCGACAATTATTACCATACCAACTATAGTATAAGTCAGAATTTTTTTGGCCTTTTCTATTGGTTCTTTTTCACCCTGAGAAATAAGATAAAGGATTCCGGCGTAAGTAATAAAAACTATTCCGGCGATGCCCAAAAGTCCCAAAACAGCATTTATTATAGAGCCAATTAGAACGGTTGTGGATTGCGGAGAAGAACCAAAACCAGCAGTGCCACCGGTGGTGGTTAACCCTTCGGTAATCGTTTCTATTGCTGCGGCCAAAAGCCGAGTTTTTTCCATAACGCGAGTTGACCAAAGGTTTTGATCTACTCACGCCATGGCCTCGTTAAAAATTAACGAGGCCGACAAAATTGGAAGTTTATTTATTCAACCGACGGACTCATGGCTTCGGTAACGGCACCAAGAGCAAAAGTGGCGATGGTGTAAGCAGATAAAACAATGATTAAACCAATAAGACCCTGGAAGATATACTTTTTGGCTTTTTTGACTTTTTCTTCTTCGCCACCGGCGGTAACCCATTTAAAACCACCAATAAGAATGATGACTACGGCAGCCACACCCAAAAAGCCAAGACCAACACGGATAAAGTAAGCAATGGCGGTTACCAAATCACCAGAACCCAGACCGGCAGTATTGGCAAATTCGGAGCCGTTGGTGGAAGTGCCGCCAAACATGCCGTTTACTCCGACGACGTCGGCACGAGCGATTAAAGGAGCCGATAAGACGAAGATTGTCAGACCAGCTAAAAGGGATTTTATCTTGTTCATATTTTTAAAATTGTTTTAATCTTTTTTTATTGGTTTTATTATAGCACGGATTGGCAAACTTTCCTTTAAAGCTTGTGGAAAACATTGGCAGAGAATTAAGGCGTAACAACTCCGCCTAAAATATTTAACAAGTTGTAGAGTAGGGTGTAAGACAAAAAAACAAAGATTAATCCCAATGCCGCCCAAATTACGGTTTTTTTGCCTTTTTCGATTTTGTCTTTTTCGCCGCCGGAAATAATCCACTGCGCGCCACCCCAGACAAACATTAAAAGAGCTATGGCACCAGAAAGTCCCAACAGGGCTTTGATAAGGTTGCCGATAAAAACCCGAATGTCAGTGGTGCCGAGAGGGTTGGTTAGGGTAGTGGCGGAAACTATGGATGGCGCGACAACAAAAACCGCGGCCAGAATAGAATAAAAGAATTTTTTCATAAAGTTTTTTATTGAAGACTAAGGTGATGTGGTTGCGGCCGTTGAATTCGGCATACAGCAATATTGAGAGCTGACCGGACAGGAATTGGTTGCACCGGCGCAGGCGCCGTCACCATTGGTTTCAAAAATTCCAGCCGAGGTTTGGTCGGTGCAGAAGCCGCCGCCACTTTCACATTCGCTTATGCAAGAGAAACCGGAACAAACAGAATTGATATCACAAAGCTGACCATTTGTTTCGGTACCAGCGCAAACCACATAACCTTCGCTGACCTGGCCCACCAACGCAAACTTTAAAGCCACGACTCCAGTATAGGCAAACAGGACAATTATCAGTCCAAGCGTCGCGCTACCAATCCATTTTTTACCTTTAGTCACCCAAGCCGGATCGCCGTGCGAAGCAATCCACCAAAAACCGCCAATTATATAAACCAAGAAAACCAAACTGCCAACAATACTCAAAATAAAGTTTCCAACGTTGGCTACTACGGTCATAATGTCTGCTATACTACAGTTGCCTTGTTCCCAACACTCGGTACAAATTCCTTCCATAAAAACTCCAACATCACTAGCCGAGCTGGTGCCACTGGAACAGATTCCGGTTTGGGCATCGGCCAAAACAATGGTCGGTAGTAATAAAACAACTAATAAACTTAGTAGGAGAAAGATTTTTTTTCTTGAAAATTTCATAATTAATTTCCTAATAAGTTTGGTTAACTTTATTTTGAGCGGATTTTACTAAATTTTCAAGTACGTCTCCGGATAAAGCCGAGTCGATCAGGTCGGTAAAGGCTTCTTCGACCACACCGGCGTCTTTGCCGTGATACCAACTTTCGGCGGTTAAGAGTTGAGAGACAAAAATATTAACTTCAGGGTCTTCGGCTTGCTCGTTAATTAAACCGCGCAAAGCTGTGGGTTTTTTGCTGGTAGATAAATATTCGGCCACCTGTTCTTTTTCCGAGGCGAATTGGATAAAATCCCAAGCCCATTTGGAATTGGCGCTGGCTTTGGCCACGGTCCAGACCCAGTAGTTAGCCAGATTAACGGCTTTTCCAACTTCAATTTGCGGCAGGGCAGAGATTCGAAAATCAAGTTTGGGGGCATCGACTTTTAACAAAGGTTGATGATAAGCATAGCCAAAAAAGAAAGCGGTTTTTCCGTTGGTGAAGGCGTCGTAGGAATCGTTCATGTCGGCGGTCCAGGTATAAACTTCTTTGACGGGATTGGCAAAGTCGGTATAAAAACGCAAAGCTTCGCTGGCCGGATAACGATCGCCAGTGACTTTTTCGGAAAAAATGGCGTGCCCACCTTTTTCCATGGTGGAACCGTTTTGTAACATTAGCACCGCCAGAATATCCGAAGCCCGTTCGACGTTTTCGCCAGTGCCAATGGCGGCGGCCGACTGACTAATGTCGCCGTTGGTATTTATTTTGGTTAAAGTTTTTACTTGATCTTGGAAGGCTTGCCAGGTGGTTGGTGGTTCGGCAATGTTGGCGGCGTTTAACAAGTCAGTGTTGGAGTAAAGGGCCAGAGTGTCGACAAATAATGGCAAGGCAAAAATTCTCTTTTCGGCTTCTTTTTTGGGATCCGGTTGATAGTCTCGCAAAACATCGTTGTAAACCACGCCGACAAAATTATTTTTTAATTCTTGTTCGGTTAAAGATTTTTCTTCACGCAAAACCGTGACCTTTTCTTTTTTTAAAGTTCCGGTGATTTCGGTGTAAGGAATGGTTAGGGATTTTGGCAGCGGGGTAATCAAATCTTCGTATTCACCAATCCAGGTGTTGTGGATCGAGAAGAGATCCGGGCCTTCGCCGGTGGCAAATGCGCGCAAAAGTTCTTTTTCGTATTCATCATAACGAAGAACCCGAAAATCAAAAGAGACATTGGAATGAACACCTCGATAAGCGTTCATTAGGGAAGTAAAAGCCTCTTGGTCTTCGAAAACACTCCAAACCTTGAGTGTGACCGGAGCGGCCGCCTCTTTTTCGGCTTGCGATTGGCCGCAACCTAAACCAAACAATGGGGAAACCAATGTCGCCAGTAAAATAATTGATAGAATTTTTAAACGCATATTCCTCCGATTGGATTATTTTTCTAAATTTTTGAGATATTTTTTGAGGTCTTTGCCGATTTCCGGATGTTTTAATCCGAGTTCGACCTGGGCTTTGAGAAATCCTAGTTTATTACCGCAGTCATAATGTTTACCTTCGAATTTGCAACCATAAAGAACGCGGCCGGTGGCAAGGTAAGCGTTGAAAGCGTCGGCCAGACGCAGTTCGCCGTCTTTCCCGGGTTTGGTTTTGGCCAAAAGATTCATGATTTCCGGCGTGATGATGTATTGACCAATGACAATAAGATTGGAAGGCGCTTCGGCGACCGTTGGTTTTTCTTTAAATTGATTAATTTCCCAAGTTTTGGCGTCAATTTTTTTGCCGCCGATTACACCGTATCGGGAAACATTTTTTTTTGGCACTTCTTCGAGGGCAATAACGCTGTCGCCGTATTTATCGTAGACATCCATGAGTTGTTTTAGGGCCGGTACTTTGTTGTCGATAATATCGTCGCCGAAGAGAATAGCCACCGGTTCGTGTTTTTCCACAAACGGTAGGGCGCAGAGGACAGCATGACCATCGCCAAGTGGTTTGTTTTGTCGGACAAAAGCAAATTTTGCCAATTTACCAACTCGTTTGATTTCTGAAAGTTCTTTTTCTTTCTTTTTTTGTTCCAAGCGATACTCCAACTCGAAGTTGCGATCGAAATGATCTTCGATGGCGCGCTTGCCAATGGCCGTGACAAAAATAATTTCTTCAATCCCCGAGGCCACGGCTTCCTCGACAATATATTGAATGACCGGTTTGTCGACCACGGTCAACATTTCTTTGGGCTGGGCTTTGGTGGCCGGCAAAAAACGCGTGCCCATACCAGCGACCGGAATAATAGCTTTTCTAATCTTCATAAGGTAAAATAAGTCTGCTAATAATATACTATTTTTTTACCAATTACGCTATGGGCAGGTTTCCTATCCCACTCAAAAAGTATTTACTGGCAGAAACCAGCACGACGATTAAATTTTTGATTTTGTCGGATGTGATTTTTATCAGTGCCAAAGGTTTGCTGGGTCCGGTCTTCGCGCTTTTTATTGAGGGTTATATTGATGGCGCCAATGTCGCGGTTATTGGAATTGCGGCCACGGTTTTTCTTTTATCAAAAAGCCTGTTGCAAATTCCCTTTGCTCATTTATTGGATAAAATAAAAGGTGAGTGTGATGATTTTTTAATCTTGATGATTGGAAATTTTATCTCGGCGCTTATTCCTTTAGC
>DOJV01000009.1 GCA_003511125.1 Candidatus Uhrbacteria bacterium | reverse complement strand
AGGTTAAGAATTAAACAATCAGTCGATCTCGCCGTTCCCTGTCATATGAGTTAAAGAGGCTCGAGGCCTGACCCGATAACGGAGTTCCGGAGAGTCCTGATTTAAGAGGGAACGAAATAGCATTGCGTGTGGCTCGAAGCCATTGACGAAGATAGTTCCGTTCCCATTATCAGGATACCTCTTCTTGGAGGCTGAGTCCTTTATATGACGGAGTGATTAGAACAAGAAAGCCAGAAGAACATTATTTTTTAATTAAACATTGACAAGGTTTATTTTTTAAAATTTCTTTTTGTTCGGCAATAGTATTGATAAAAACTTTCTGACCTCCCTGCCCTTTGGCTAAACGTTTATCGAGCGGCGACAAATGATTGTAACCGCGACGAGAAAATTCTTTAACCAGAGCTTCGTGACGATCGTAAAGCGCCCGAGTTTTACCGACCCAACGCAAAGTCTCGGGATGACGCGAGTAGCCGCCACGAGCGCCGTGCTTAGTCAAAATATTCCAAAGCCCGTGCAACTCGCGATGCTCGGCCAATAAATGTTTACGGCACAAATGTTTTGGATGAATATCCCAAACGCGCATAGTTTTTATTATTTCTCATCCTCGGATGTTTCAGCAATCGAAAAGCCGTAAATGGTCGAATCGGCCGCAAAGCCCTCAAGTAAAAAAGTAAGATAGAGCAGGTCTTGTTTGGAAAAAGTTACCGGATACTCAGCATAATAAAAACCGGCCTCCTGCCTAACTTTGGGCTCGCCAAAAGAAACAAAATTACCCAAGGTTTCTTTTTGATCGATAAACGGCGTGGTGATGTTCATGGTCCCCAAAGTAAACCCACAATACTTACAAAAATTGGCGTAATCCTCCTCGTTATAATAATCAAACATTTCCTCGGCCTTGGGCGTTAGGAAGGCGATAAGTTCGGCCTTCTGTCCTTCGTCGAGGATGTAAGTTTCCCCAGCAAACAAGAAGGCCCCGAAAACCAACAGAAACACCGAGGCAACCACGCCTAAAATACCGAAAATTTTTAAAACGGTTTTTTTGGTCATTATAAAATAAACGTTTAGGACAAAAAGAAGCAAAAGAAACGGCCGAGTGTAAACAAAATTTTGCGGAAAATTAGGCGAACCGGTGCCAAAAATCAGAATAAACAAACACGAAAGACCGATTAAAAACCAAGCAACAAATTTTTTCCAACCGGTTTTCACTCTAGCCCAAAAAACCGCGTTGGCCAAAACAAAAGCAATGATAATGGCCAAGGTCAACATAAAAACCCGCTCATCGCTCGCGCCGGAAAAACGCCCGGCCTCTTGCTCCGCGGCCACGGCAAAAATCAGAAAAGAAGTGAAGAGTGTGGTTAAAAACGACAGGAGGCTGAAAAACTTTTTGTCCTTCATGATGATGAAGGTGAAAATCGCCATGGAGAGCGGGAAGGAAATAAACGCGCCCAACAAATTTGAGCCGGAAAAATACATGATGGCAAAACAAAAAGCCAAAAGCCCGGCCAGGTAAGCGCCTGACCACAAAATATTTTTTTGATAAGTTTTCATATTGCCTATATTTTACCAAATTTAGACAAAATAAAAAAGGCGAGTTGCACGCGTCTCACCCCTGGCCATACAATATCCGAAACATAAACCTGCCCGGTATTTTTAAGAACTCGGAAAATTTCTTTAAAAACTTTTTTCTTGTTTGGAGCTAAATTGATTACGCAATTACTGATAACCACATCGGCAGAATCATCTTTAATCGGCAAGTCTTCGATATCACCGCGTTTAAAAAGTACGTTGGTATAACCTAATTTTTTGGCATTACGACGAGCGAGTTTTAACATCGACTCTGTCATATCAACACCAATAACTTTTCCGGTTTTACCAACTCGGCGAGCAGCGATAAAACAATCAAAACCAGCGCCCGAGCCAAGATCCAAAACCGTTTCACCTTCACGAATGGCCGCCATGGCTGTCGGATTGCCGCAACCAAGTCCTAAATTAGCATCAGCCAATTCTTCAACTTCTTTTTGAGAATAACCGATACTTTTTGACAAAACCGCGCTGGCTTTTTTGGCACAACCGCAAGAACCACCACAGGCGATTTTGACATAATGCTTTTCGACAATTTTTTTAGTTTTGTTAATCATAAAAATTTATTTTTTCACTGCCTGAACCAAAATTGCTTCGGCTTTGAAAACGTATTCCGTATCATTAAACCTAACGATTTCCGGTTCGACGACAAATGTTTTTAGACTTAATTCAGAACCAGGAAAACTGGAAGCCAAAAGTTCTCTGGCTTGTGTCTCGTTCCACAAAGGCTCGTTACTAACCACATACAAAGTGCCGTCCGGTTTTTCTCGGCGGATGTTGATGGCAAAATCAAAAATGATTTTGCCGCCCGGTTTGACAATCCGTTCCAACTCAGCGGCCAAGTATTGAAAAACTTCGGCTGGAAATAAATGAAAAGTACCGGAAGAAAAAAGACCTTCGAAAGAAGCGTTGTTAAAAGGCAAAGGCTTGACTACATTGCAAACCACGGTCGATAATTTTTCTTTCAACCCTGGTGGAGTAACGCGTTTCAATTTTTCTAAAGCCCCGGGATCGATATCACAAGCCGTCAGGTGATCACTTTTCTCCAAAAGCAAACGACTAAAACGACCGTCACCGGCGCAAACATCGAGCCACTGACCGCCATTAACCTCAGCCACCAGCAACTCGTGAGTCTCAGGTT
>DOJV01000019.1 GCA_003511125.1 Candidatus Uhrbacteria bacterium | reverse complement strand
ATCAAATGGTTTCAAAGACTTTGCCTACCAGAACAAGATCATCGAAAAACTCTTGCTACCTTAAGACAGGAATTACTGCATATGCCCGGCTCGTTTGCTCAACACGGCAGCAAACAAATTCTTCGCTTTCCAAAAAACTCACCTCAACAAGAAACCTTCTGGTACGCCAAAAAGAAAATCGACAAGTTAAAGGATTTGAACGACGTTCTATAAAAGAACGATTAAAAATGATTTTATACATTACCTAAATTTTACGTGAAAAATCATTTTTTCACGCAGGATCTAAGTAAGTTATAAAAAACATAACTCGGACCATGACTTTTCCAACCTTCACCACCTTCATTATAAACCAAACCGTCATATCCTTGAGCTAACATAAATTCGGAAAAAAGAATTGCCCAATATGGCGATGGAAGATTTCGGCTTTTAACCTCTGGTGCCGGAGCTGTTTCAAGAAGTGTGCGAAGATCAACAGCCTTGAGTTTTGTAACACGTTCAAGGTAGGTGGCATATTCAACTTCAGATGAATCCAAAATCATTCCAACATTTCCTTCGCGAGGTTTTCTATTTCGAAAATATTCAAAAAAGGCAACACGCCATGCTTCGACAAGTCCTGGTGGAAAAGGCGCATTTCTGGTTTGATCGTCTTTCCAACGTAAATCCAACACTCGCGCTTTAAAAGGCAAAATTGGTGTTATAAAATTTTCGTTTGGTTTACCGCCTTGACGAACACGAGAATATTGAGAAGCTTCTTCGCGAGAATCACTTGTATAAAATCCAAAACCAAGAGTTGTGCTTCCATCCTGCTCTCGAATATAACTTTCGGAACGATAATCAAAAACTGGTCTAAATTCAAAAGGTTTAGAACTTCCGTGAAATAAAAGGTTGGGAGATTTTTCAAATTCTGCGCGGCTTATCCCTTTAGGATCAACCACACCTAAAATTCGTTCTCCAATATTTTTTCGTTCTTGTAATGGAATTTCTAAATCGCTTTCTGGTCGTTTTGGCATACAAAAGAGTTAAGTTACGGTAAATATCATACCAAATAAAAGTCGTTTATGCATCCAAAATAAAAAATAAAACTACGGTTGGGACTCGAACCAACAAATTCCATAACAAAACAACCAAAAATCAGACTTTCGCCATTTCTCTCGTCCCACCCATGTCATTCGACCGTGAGTGGGGTTCGAACTGTTTTCAGAACCAAGACAGCCAAGCGGGCAAACAAAAAACTATCATTTTTGATGATAGTTTTTTGATAAGGCACGTGGGTCGCCCTCCGTCGCTCGCGGCGAGCTATGGAGGGCACGGCCTCACACGCCTTCTCATGGCTCCGGGGGTGGGGATCGAACCCACGACCAATTGATTAACAGTCAACTGCTCTGCCGCTGAGCTACCCCGGAATCTTAAATTGTCCTCAAGGAACGAAAATAGTATAAGAGAATCTGCAAAAAAAAGCAAGGGGGCTGTGGAAGGCTGATTTTCTTTACGGGGAGACGGGTTCGGTATAAAATAAAGGCTAGTGTAAGTTTAAATTATTTTTATTATGGGACAAGAAAATTTTGCCGAAGGCTATATTGGTGAAGCTTTAGAAACCAGTAAAGAATCGGCTTGTGTTGTGCCGGATTTATCAAAAGCTGGGCCAATAATTTTGGACTTATTTTTAACCAAAGGTTTAAGAAGTCAAAACATAAAAGACAGAAAAGGAGAAGAAGACAAAGAAGAAAAACTTTTGGCTGAAAAAATTTATCGAAAACATATCAGTGGTGGCTGGCCTTCCGAGATTGCTACTTTGGCTTATCTTATTTTTTGGTTGCACAGCCAAGGACTTAAAGAAATTTCAAAATTAAAAACCGGCGGTTCTATTTGTGAAATCGGCGGCCCTTCCCCCGTCAGTACCATCGGGGATCTCGCGATCGGTCAAGCCAAAACCGTTGTTTTCCCTAATCCTAATTTTTTCGACGTGTCTCAAGCTCAAGATTTCACGCAAGACTTTGCCAAAGAAAAACAAATTGACATACACCAGACCCCGCTTCCGGCCGAACAACTTTCGGCATTGAACGAACGGTTTAAAAAATTTGATTTTGTAACCTCGTATAATGTCTTTGGAAATGAAAGCCGAGACTGGGGCGGTTTTGACCCTTATTTAGGCCCGGATCTTTCCAGTCGGGAAAAAAGAATTCGGATCTTAAAAGAAGTGGCTGCGGTTCTAAAGGAAAATGGCGTTTTTTTAATCAAAACTCTTTCGGTGGCCCCGATAGATTATCCCCAATTCGGTCTAACAGAAGAACAAATTGAAAAAATTTCAAAAAAAATGGAGGGCTGTAATTTCAGAGCTCATGGTTTTAATTTTGACGAATTCGCAGAGGCCGGATTTGTCGCGGTCAGTCAAATACCCTTCCATGATATTTTTATTTTCCAACGCAAAAAAACTCTATGACAAAAATGAACGCCGAACAATGGGAGCGAACCATACCGATTGAAAAACAAGCGGATTTTTATCGTCGACCAACACAACTCTGCGGCGAAATCACCGTTTGGACCAGAGGCCGACAAGACGAAGAGGGTGTAAACAAACTTCAAGACCAAGTCAACAAACTGTCAGAAAAATTATTAAGTATGCGGCTTTTGGATGTTGAGTCTGACCAACATGTTCAAATCGGCGTCGAAGCCAGCGATCTGCGCAGTAGTTTCGAAACCCTGCGAAAAAAACTTTTAATCGAAAAACTAAACTTCATCAAAGAAACAGAAAAGAAAAATTTTCTAAAAATCTCCGAGACCGTACAGCGGATCGTCAAAGTTCTCTTAGAAAACAGATCGGAATACCCCGAAGAAATTCATCCGGAAATTGATTTTTTAAATTCGGTTTTTTCGGGAAAAGATCTGGAAAACTTCCAGGTCTTTTTGGCGGCCAAAGATCAATTGGCAGAATATTTATCCAGCCGCCGTAATTCCAGATTAGGAGCCCTACAGTTTGACATTGCCAATTTACGGCGCCACGGACTGGAATTTTTTTGGGCAGTCAACACCGGAAAAAGACTCAAAAAAACCACGACTGTTCCAGCTGAAATCGAAAAAGATATCGAAAAAACTTTTAAGAAAATTCAAAAGGAAAGCTTGGCTAAAACCGAAACCAAATCGCCGGTAACTCCGGCCGAGTTGGAAAAGGCCAAAAAAACCTTACAACAATGGGTCGGACAAGCGGCAGCTGGCGAATTTACTGTTTATCGCCACGAATTCACAACCGACGAAGAAACAAAACGCCAAAGCGCCGAAAACGGCGGAACAGATTATTCGGATCATATATTCATAAAAATCCGAGCAGAAAAAACCGACCGAAAATTAACTTTCAGTTTATTGATTAATGAAACTTTGGGTGTAGCGACTTTTGCCAGAATACAAAAAATGAAAGCGACTTTTAAATTACAAAATTTAATGGACGAAAACCCTTTACAAACAACCGCGCCCCAAAAAGTTGACGAAAAAATTCAAAAAACATGGACAGAATATGCCCACGTCGATCAAGAATGTCGGACGATTCAAGGAAAAATCGACGGACTAACAAAAAACGAGCTAAACGAATGGCTCGACAAAATTTTTGTAATCGTCGCCGAAGCGGAAAAATAAA
>DOJV01000020.1 GCA_003511125.1 Candidatus Uhrbacteria bacterium | reverse complement strand
GTCAAAATTTTATCGAGATCAAAAATCAAAAAACAGTAACTGCGGTTAAGTTAACAGAAGCTGGGGTGATTGAGTGTTTAAAAATGGATCTGGTTTTAACAGATGTTCTGCCAGACGGTTTGTTTTGTGTAGTGATTTTTGATATACCAGAAAACAAGAGAAAATTAAGAGAACTTTTAAGATTTTTTCTGAAAGAAAATTGTTTTATTCCGTTTCAAAAAAGTGTTTGGATTTCTCAATTTAATATGGTAAAAATTTTGGAAAAAATATTTGCCATCTGGAAAATCAACCAATGGATAAAGGTTTATATAGTGTATGAAGATGCCGAACAGGCCCTTCTAAACTTCAACGAATAGGTGTCGATCGACACCTATTCCACGAAATGAAAATAAAATTCAGAAAATTCCTAAAACCGAGGCGATCACCCACGATTTCGGAATTTTCTGAATTTTACTAAGTTTTTTTATTATGCGCCTCAGAACTCTCCTCTCAATCAATCTCCATCACCTCTCAACCGACGAACTCCGTCGTCTCTTTTCCAATTGGTTAAACCAACCCAACCAAAAACTCGTCGTTACCCCCAACTCCGAAATCCTCCTCCTGGCCCACCACGACAAAGAATTCGCCGAAATTCTAAATCACGCCGACCTCTCTTTACCCGACGGCAGTGGCCAAAAATTCGCCGCCTGGTTTAATGGCTTCAACCTAACTCGTCACCCTGGTGTTGATAGTTTAAATTTACTCATCGAACTCTGTGTTCAAAATAACAAAAAAATTCTCTTCTTCGGCGGCAAAAAAGAAAACACCGAAACCGCGGCCAGCAAGATGAAAGAAAAATTCCCCAATATCAACGTTTTAACATTCGATCCGGGCAGGGTCGCAGCCGACGGAAAAGTCGACCAAACAATTATCGACCAAATAAACCAGCTGGCTCCAGATGTTCTGGCCGTGGCTTTGGGACAAAGGAAGCAGGAAAGATTCGCCAACTCTTATCTTAAACAAATTCCCACAGTAAAAATTATCATCGGTATTGGCGGCGCTTTGGATATGATTAGCGGAAACCTCCCCCGAGCGCCAAAATTTCTGCGTCGTTTGGGTTTGGAATGGTTCTGGCGACTCGTGATCGAACCATCCAGATGGCCAAGAATCGTTCGAGCTGTCATAATTTTTCCGATTGTTGTTATAATCGAAAAGATTAAATCGCCTTTTACAAAAAAAGCAAAATAATCTAAAACTTGCCTTTTTCCGCTCAGCTTGCTGCGCGGCCACCTTATCCTATAAACTAGGAGGGTATGCGAACGGTCAAAAAATCTGAGCACAACGCTTATCAAATCCACTATCACTTTGTTTGTCCGGTAAAGTATCGGAAAGCACTCTTTGGATTTTTTGACCGTGAGCATACGCTCCGTTCAGTCTGTGTGGAAATCGGAGAGCGTTATGAGTACGAATTCGAACAAGTAGGAATAGACACGAATCACGTCCACTTCTTGATTTCCACAGCACCAAAGTTCGCTCCCTCGGTTATCATCCAAACAACAAAGTCTATTCTAGCCAGAGAGTTATTCAAGAAACATCCAGATCTCAGAAAAGAACTTTGGGGCGGTCAGTTCTGGACAGACGGTTTCTTCGTGGCCACTGTTGGGGAAGGCGGAAACAAAGACGTGATTCGTGAATATGTTAGGAAACAAGGACTCCCCATAGATCAGCTCAAGCTCTTCGATTTCTAATCCACTAGATACCGCGTCAGCTTGCTGCGCGGAGATTCATTTAAAAGGCTTAAACTAAAAACTAATCCTTTTCTTCCTGTATGATCAGAACTCGTTTCGCACCATCACCGACCGGATATTTACACATTGGTGGTCTACGCACCGCTCTTTACAATTATTTTTACGCCAAAAAACACGGCGGAGTTTTTGTTTGACAGTATTCGTTTTGTTTAATGTGTTCCGGAAATTTTAAACCTCGGCGAGAACTCCCCGTGGTGTTAGTTGCCTCGGCGATCCCACTAAGAACTGCTTGTATTGGGTAAAAATAATTTAGCTTGTATATCGAGGTTGTTAGTTAGCATGGAATCAAAACGCCTTACTTTCTTATCAGGAAAATAAACTTCTAATACCGAACTTGGTGTACGAAGTTCTAATACTTCAAATTTAATATTTGGCAAAATATTTCGTATCTGTTGCAATAAGACCATCATTTTTTCTTCAAATACCCATAAAGATAAATCTTGCCCATGAATTTTCCAGTTAGGCATTTTTTTAAATTGCCAATGTTTATAAAGTTCGACGAACCTTGCGGCTTCAGACCCGGCGCTCGAAATATGCAACATCGATATTTTATCGGCCAGAAATGACAGGCTGTCGGCTATCCGGGCGAGTTCTTTTGTGTCCGAATGCCATGTAATTACGTGCGCCAAATCAATTGTTATTTTTGCGGTCGGCAAATATTCGTCGATGAGCTGAGAAATATACATCAAATATTCTTGGTTTAAATCTTCCATTAAACTCCAGCCTTTGCTTCCAGGAATTTCAAAAAATATTTGCCTTTTAGAATTTTTATAAATAGCGGCAATCTCGCGGATTATATATTCACTAACGCAGTATTTATTATTAGAACTTATATTGAGTTTTTCTTTCAAAAATTTTAAATTATTTTTGTAAGTAATTCGAAAGTCCGATTGAAAAATTATGTTCGGGTCATGTCCTGCAAAAACATCATAATTTATTGGGATCTCAAAATTCTTATCGATATTTTCTAAAAGTTTTAAATCTTCACCCAAGATCATGGAATAGGTCACGTTATTCTTGATCGCTTGTTTAATCGAAGTTCCGTGTGCACTGGCACAACTTAAATTAAATTGAGGTAATTTTTTATAAATTGATAACGGAATCTTGTTTTGCAATAACGAAGTTAGGCCGACATTGACTTTAGTAAACCCCAATTGTCTAATAAAAGCTAAAAAGACCGGGTACGCGTTTGAATTATATAAAAGCGGAATATCTAACACTGTTAAATCGTTTTTGGGCCAATTCTTTTGACTTAATGTTTCGGCCTTTTGTTGTGTCCAGTGTAAATACTCTTCAAATTTATCTAGAAACACGTCGTTGGTATTTCGGTTTGGCATACCTTTATTCCTCAGTATAATCGTCGCAGTAGTAGCAGTATTTATATGGTTTTTTATTGGACTTAAAAAGTTTCTTTGCAAAGTCTTCATCGTCAATCATAAAATCAGGCGCGGTTTCGTCGACTGCATTAAAGCATTTAAAGCACGCGCCGTTGATCGTAACCATTAAATCACATTGTTTTAATTTTGAACACTTACGGATTGTTTTGTTTATTTTTTTTCCATTGCAAAAATGGTGTAAATTATTATAAACATGGACGACGCCGTAGTCAGCAGATAGTTTTTTTAACTTATCGTCATTTTCTTTTGAAATATAATTATTTAAGGTATTTATTACAACTGTTTTATTGGCGGCGCGTAATCTCGGAACAATATTTAAAACATCCGTAATATTTCTATGCTCGTCATCACAACCAATCGCAAACGTATCGAAATGTTTTAGTACCGATTGAAATATTTTTTCAGATCGGTTTATGATAGTGCAATTAGTTCCCAGAACGAGCTCTTTGTGCGGAAACTTATTTTTTAAATATTCACCAATTTCATCGATTTGTGGATACAAAGTTGGTTCGCCGCCATTGATAAATATTTTATTGAAATGTATTTCATTAAATTTATTAATGATATTAATAAATTTATCAAAAGGCATATCCTTCTTTCCGTCATTAGAAAAAATACAAAATGAACACATGCGAGAACAGCGAGATAAAATTTTAATTTTGAGGCAGTCGATTGAAATTGAACCGAGATAATGGTGCAGAATTTGAAAAACAGCATTTTCAATTTTGTAAAAATTATTCAATAAATATTGTGATGTTTCTTTATAAGTATTCTGCGACGAGAAGTCCAGATTTTTGAATTTTTCTAGTTCGCGAATACTATTGTGTAAAGAGATAAAATACGGTTTGTCACAAGATGGTTTCTTTTGTGCTTTTAAAAAACAATCAAAGTAATTGCACATTGACTCAAAATCATTCTTCTCGCGAATTAACTGCTTAATATTTATCTGATAATAATTTTTATCGTAATCACAATAGCGGTGCAATCGCGCACGCAACATTGACATGCCCGCAACTAATGATTCGATTTCATTTTCTAGTGTTAAATTTCTAGTTTTTTTGACCAGTAGAGATCTGAAAAAAATGTCATTTTTTAATAACGAAAAATCATTTTCGATTTTATCCAAAAGCTTTTTAGAAGAAATCTTTTCATCTCTTATAAGATTTAGTAATTTACTTCTTGAAGCAAGTTTTAACTCCGGGAATGTCTTTTTGACAATTTGCAAGTTGCTTGTTTTTGATTTCGGCCAGGTTTTTGACAGCAAACCTCCTGTAGCATATAAAACAACCAAATAATAATGATAAACGATAAAATATTTTTTTTGAATTTCCGTAGAGAGATGGTTGTAAAAGACCTCCTTTTCCAAAGAATAATTATTTAACCGGTTTTCTATAATTGATTGGAAATAAGGAATGAACTGATTTTTATTCGAAGGTTTTAAAAAACTTCTGGTAATATCATTGAATACATTATGTTTGCCGTGCAAAAACCTCCATGTAAAAATATCTGCTTGCAAACCAAGCTTTTTTTCCAACTCGTGTTTAAGGTATATAAAACCTGGCGAGTGTTCAAAAAGACGAGAATATTCAAGACTGTGATTTCTCAAATTCACAAACATCGCACCAACATATGCACTAAATTTCATTATTTCATCTTCCGATCCGGTCTCTATTACAAAGCGAATATCGAGGTCGGAATAACCTGGCAACACATCTATGTTTTGCCATTTAGCAGCAGTAAATACATAACTCTTAAAAGTTTTTTTTAATTTGTCTAACTGGAGATAGAAATATTTTAAATCATTCATATGCACATAAATTAATTACCACTCTGAGCCAAGACTCAGAAAAATATTTTAGATTGAACGCACTAAGTGTGTTTGAAGAAGACTTGGTGAATTTGTATTTGTTTTGGGTAATACTTACCAAGTCTTCAAAAGTCAAATCATTAGTATAAATAGGCATATTTGTTATGTGTTGTAAATCACCTAAACCGGCAATTGGTTTTAGTATACAAGGGATTCCTAATAAAATTGTTTCCGTTGCGCATCTGTTCCAACCTTCAAGGAGCGATGACGCAAATATCGCCACATCAGCCTGTGAAACTAGGTTTAAATAGTCATCATATTCTAAACCATTATAGCATTTCACGGGAAGACCGGTATCATTTTTAGCCGTAATAAATAAGTTAATTCTTTTATCTTCCTTGAATTTATTAAATATTTCGTCAACGCCTTTAAATAACGCACCTTGTCCTAAATATACATTAATCCTATCTTCGGGAAGCTTAAGAATGGTTTTGTTGTGTCGAGAGGCATGTCTTTGGATTCTTTCAACATCAAATGAATTATAAATTATTTCAGCTCGTATTTTTTTTTCGCTCAAGAACTTCTTCCAATAAGGTGAAACGCAAATGACCTTGTTGCAATATTTGAGTTGTTTTAAAACCAGATGCCAAATTAAATTTTCAAACGGCGCTGAATCAAAGTGTTTCTGGTCTAAGTGATGAAAAATGAATAAGGTTTTTTTGAGTTTTTGTTTGCTAAAAAAAATTATACTTATATCGTCCCAAAGGTAAAATGATTCAGTGTCGTGTATTCTGATAATATCAAAGAAAATTTTGAATAAATGTATTATTTTTCTTCCTCTAAACCATCTATAATGGCGCTTGTAATCTTTAATAAACTTCAATTTACTAACCGGGGCTAAAACATCTTGTACCATTTTTAGGTATACACGGCCACCAGAATTGCCACTGACTTCAAGAGTAAAAAATGAAATTTTGTTAATTGATTCTTTTTTCTGTTTTAGCATATTGTCTTATTTTCGAAATAAATTGATCGATAAATTTATTTGACATCGAGGGCATAATAACGATATTCCAGATTGAATCATTTAGTTTTTCTTTCGGTTTTCTTAAAGAATTTGGAAATTTTTTTTGGTAGTGCATACGATACCCATCTTTTGTCAACGCGTTCCATAACTTAAGTTTTTTATCACGAATTGAAATTATATTTAGACCCCCATGATAGAATTCAATATGTAGCTCCGCGAGTTGTTTCTTGACATATTCAGTCATCTCACAGACTCTGATTGCGTTTTTTTTGTAGCCGCTAAAGCAAAATTTTTCCAACATGACTAAACAAGAATGTGCTGCGGCCCCCGGTCTAGAACCACAAAGCGTTTGTTCTTTCCATGATATGTAGCCAGCCCGAGTACCGATTTTTTTAAATAATTGTTTTTTCATCAAAATAATCCCGCTACCAAAAGGCACGAGACCCATTTTATGCATATCAACCGTTAGCGAAAAAACGTTGGAATTTTTAAAACCTAGGTGTTTTTCAAAAACAAAGGGCGCAACCAACCCCCCAAAAGCCGCGTCAACATGAATATGGATTTTCGATTTTTTTTTGTTTTTTCGGTATTTATTTACTATTGTATTAATCTTGCTAACTTCATCAACCCCACCAATCATTGTGGTTCCTACGTTGGCTACGATTACAATACCGTCGACTTTATTAATAATTTTATCTAATTTCTGCTCTAACTCCCTTGTTAATATTCTACCTTCTTCATCTGTACCAAGCTCGTGAAAACCCGAATAACCATCGTTAACGATACCTAAAATATTTATTGCTTTTATTATTGAATAATGAGTCAGAAAAGATCCAATTACCGCGATTTTCGATGACTTATAAAAATTCCGCGTTGCCCATAATGCTACAATATTTGATTCGGTGCCGCCAGGCGAAATATATCCCCAAATATTTTTATCTCCTCCAAAAAAAACAATTAACTCAGTGATGACCTTTTTTTCAGCCATGTTACTCCCTTTAAAACCCGAGACGTTTTGGGTTTTTATTTGAAGACCTAAATTATTTGGATTTGATCGTAATGCTTTTATATATGCAGCTACAGCCATCGGATGTGGTATGGAATTTAGGTATCCAATAATTTTGTTTTGTCTATCACCACGACTGTCCATCTTCAATAAATTTGTAGTATCCCCCCCCGTTTTTTTTAGTGTAGATGTTTTTTTCATAACGAAATAAAAATATCCATGATTATTTCAGACTTATTTTGTTCCTGAAAGTTGTCGGTGACATTTTTAGAGTCGAAATGGATTCGGTGGTTGTTGTAAGAGTCTTTTTGTTGGTGGATTTTCTCCTTTGACATAATACTTTTTTTTATATATAATTTCAATATCTATGCGTGCTCCTGGTATCTCAATACTGACATGGTTTATGCTGGTGGTCAATCGTCAGAAATGCGCAAATCAGGTACGACGTGGTATTTATTTACTAACCATAAAAAACGGGTTAGCCAAGTCTTTCAAGAAAAATTTTAATCAATAATATTCCTCTGAGCTTTGCTGCAGGGTAGTTAATTATATTTTATGGATGACATCTTTAACCAAATCGCCGAAGTTGTTTTTCCAGAGTCATTACCCGATCCGAATTATTTTGAAGAATTATATCCGCCAAGAAATTTATCGGCGTCCGCTTTTGTAACAAGAATAGCGCCGAGTCCTACTGGTTTTTTTCATATAGGTAGTCTATATACCGCGCTTATTTGTAAATTATTTGCCCATCAAAGCGACGGTGTGTTTTATTTAAGAATTGAAGATACTGACAAAAAACGCGAAGTCGAAGGCTCGACAAATCTGATTATAAATACCTTGTTGCGATATGGCCTAAAATTTGACGAGGGTCCAGATAAATACGGGCGAGAGCTCGGATCGTACGGACCTTATGTGCAGAGTTCTAGGGCCACGATATATTTTTCGTTTATTAAAAACTTACTCCAGCACGGCAAGGCTTACCCGTGTTTTTGCAGTCCTGAAACACTCGACGAGTTACGAGTAAAACAGCAGTCAAGCCTAAGCCGACAAGGGTATTTTGGCCAGTGGGCGGTGTGTAGACACAAAACCCCCGAAGAGCAATTGCAAGAGCTTAAGACGGGGAAGCCTTTTGTAATTAGATTTCGTTCAGAAGGTAGTTTTGAACAAAAAATCAAAGTGGCCGATTTAATTTTGGGCACCAGAGAATTACCTGAGAACGATCAAGATTTCGTGATTATGAAATCAGACAAACTGCCGACGTACCATTTTGCACACGCGATCGATGACCACTTAATGCGTACAACACACGTGATTCGCGGCGATGAGTGGTTTTCGTCAGTACCGATACACCTACAACTATTCAAAGCTTTAAAGTTTGAGGCGCCAAAATATGCGCATATTGCCCCTATTCAAAAAAAGGTTGGCAATTCAAAAAGGAAATTAAGCAAAAGAAAGGATCCGGAAGCAAACATTGAATATTTTGATGCAGAAGGTTATCCTAAACAAGCTATTCTTGATTATTTAATTAATTTAATGAATTCCGATTTTGAAAAATGGCGAAACAAAAACCCCAACGAACAAATAGAGCTTTTTAATATTAGTTTCGAGCGATTAAAGAAATGCAATGGTGCATTATTTGATTTTGATAAATTAAATCATATAAGCAAACAAATAATCGCCGGAATGACTGCTGGTGATCTATACGAAGAGGTGTTAAAATGGGCAAAAGAGAACGACCGGTCTTTTGCATCGGTCTTGGTAAATAATGCCGATTACGCAAAAAATATTCTTAGCATTGAAAGGGGTGAGACAGAGAAAGCAAGAAAAGACTTAATCAAATATTCAGACATGAAAGAAAAATTTATGTTCTTTTTTGACGAATATTTTGATTTAAATAAAAAAAAGAAAGAACAAATTTTATTGCATAATGGTTTTGATTTGAACGAAGTAAAAAAAATCATCAATGAATTTATTGAGAGCTTTGAGGACGGTGATTCAAAGGAAGTATGGTTTTCAAAAATGAAAGAAATTGGAAATAACTATAATTATGCCGAAAGCGTAAGAATGCAAAAAAATAATCCCCATCTTTTCAGGGGAAACATTGGAGATATGGTGAAAATATTTAGAATTTTACTATCAGGCTCGACACAAACACCCGATCTATATTCAATGATCAAGGTGATGGGGAGACAAAGGGTTATAAGTCGATTGAATCTCGTGTCTTAATTTTACGTTATAAAGAGTTCGATTTTGCTTGCTAATATTATCAAAAAAATAAATTTTTAAAAAAGCTTCCGGAGTACAATCCATAAATTCTGATCTGAAAAAAACAACAGAGAAGAAATTTTGTCCTCTATCGAGCTGGTCGAAAAGGCCGTTCGGGAGTATATTGAAAGTAATGGTTTACAAAACGGCAGTGTTCTTTGGCCGCTACGTGCCGCTTTGTCAGGCTCGGCCACTTCACCAAGTCCTTTTGAACTTATTTGGGTCTTGGGTCAAGCCGAAACTCTAAAACGTTTAAATTACGCCGGCAATCTTCTTCGTGCCTAACCTATGGATTTTTGGAGGAAATTAATTTTCGTTTCAATCATTAGTAGTCTGTTTTTTCAAAGCGGATCAATTTTGGTTTTAGCCGAAACCGGGGAAGACATTCAGCAAATTAACGACGAAATCGCCGCTCGAAAAGTTAAAATTGATCAAATTAATAGCAAAATTAACGACTATCAAGCAAAAATCAAACAAGCTGAAAGCCAACAAATTTCTTTGTCTAACGAAATCGAAATTTTGGACAATCATGAAGCCCAAACCGAATTGGAAATTCAATTAACCAACGAAGAAATTTCTACCACTGATTCAGAAATAAAATTAACAGAAAATTCCATCGCTGAAAGTCAAGAAACTTTAGATCGTCAAGCCGAAATCATGGCTTCAATTTTAAGAGAGATCCGGGTTGCCGATCGGGTCTCGGTGGTAGAATGGTTTTTTGGTACCGAATCTTTTTCAGATTTGTTTGGTCGAATCGAGGATCTAGAAACCATAAATTCCGATCTTAGTAATTCTCTTGAACAGACAAAAGAAACTAAAATTTCTCTTCAAACTCACAAACAAGAACAAGAAAATCATTTATTAACTCTTGAATCTTTACAAAAAGATCTTGCCGATAAAATTGAGTTGCTAGGAAATCAAAAAGAAGCCAAAACAGTTTTAATCGCCGAAACCGCGCAATCCGAGGCTAATTTTCAGTCCTTGTTAAACGAATTGCTGGCCGAAGAACAATACGTTAATCGCCAAATTGCCAATTTACAGTACGGCATCGAACAAAAATTAAAAGACGGCGATTCGGCAGGTGACAGTTCGGCTTTGTCTTGGCCGGTTTACCCCGAAAGAGGCCTTTCGGCCACCTTTCATGATCCAACTTATCCTTTCAGGTATTTGTTTGAACACCCGGGAATCGATATTCCGGTTTCTGTTGGTACACCAATCAAATCCGTGGCCCCAGGATATGTGGCTTGGGTAAAAGAGGGAACTCAGTATGGTTATTATGTTTTGGTTATCCATGCTAACGGTATTGCCACACTTTATGCGCACCTTTCTAAAATTCTAGTCGAACCAGATCAATTTATGGCTCGTGGTGAGGCTGTGGGGTTGTCAGGTGGTCGACCGGGTATGCCTGGCGCCGGTTTATCAACCGGACCACACTTGCACTTCGAAGTTCGTAAAGACGGTATTCCAACCAATCCCATGAATTATTTAGTGGCTTACTAATTATAAAATTATTTTTTAAAAAATATGTCTTGGCTTTTATCAATCGGTTGGTTTCTATTAATTATGCCGATTTTCGGATTCGTCGGCTTCTCGGTTTGGATGATTCTTTCAATCATGAAAGACGATCCCAACATCAAAGCTTTTATTTTGATTTTGGTGGCCGCTTGGTTTGTTGGCCTGGCAATTCTGTTGTTGTCCTACTTTACTGATTTTGCCACTTTGGCCGGAATAGCTTAAGAACATCTTGAGAGCCTCTCTGTATTCTGAGCGCCACGCGCCGCACCTGCCATAGCTCGCCGCGAGCGATGGCAGGAAGAATCTAGTTTCGAGTACAAGAGGTGGATTGAGAAAGAAGCACAATTCGTGCTTCTTTACTTTTACGACGCAAGAAAGGTCTTAAACCAAAACAGGGCAGGGGGACTAAAAAAAATATCAAAATTTCGGTGATTGTCGGAATTTTGTTCTTGAAAGACGAACACTGAATAATCGAGAATACTTTTGAAATAATTGTGAATGTCTGGTGTCTCCAGAAATTCTTTTTGGAAAATCTGAATGCTTCAAAGTTGGTCGTATTTTGTAAAAGCTGGGGTAGAGAATGACCTAAACAGAGCGTGTTACTCCACAAACAAACAAGAAATAATGTGTCGTACAATGAAACTTAGACGACACTAAAAACATTGTCGGTGATTTACAGGGCAGCAGTTATCTGATAAATCTACAATTTCTACGCTTTCTACGTCTTCTACTTCCAATACTTCCAATATCTCCAAAAACCCAAGCCTTTAAAATGCGCTGTGTGAAATTCAAGGTATCCTAGGTACCCTAAAAACTAAACAGAAAACTCGTTTTTCCTAAGTAATTCACAGACTTCTTCTTTTTGAGTCTTTTAGACACTTCGGTGGTTTTTCGAATTTGGTTTTAAGTGTATCCCGAGTACCTCTGAGACCGAAAAGGATCTAAAATTCTATGTGTCCAAGATCGAAATCGTTGAGGGTTAATGGAATACGAAATTTTTTGTTGTCTATTTTTATTTCCTCTCTTCTCTGTTTATTATTAAAATTATAATCTTGTGTCGTAAAATAAATGACACTAAAAAAGAGCAGGGTGAGGCTGACTCTTTTTTAAAATCTTTTAAAAATTTTCCGGTAGTCATCTAAATTTTCCCGGTATCAAGCTTTTTGTCCCGCAAGCTCTTTTCGGGCTAGTCTCTTCCCTTCCTCTACACCCGGTTGGTTATAGGCGTTAATACCGTAAAACTCGCCCGAAAAAGCCGCGGCCAAAATAAAGAATTGAAACAGAGCACCAAGAGATTCGGGTGAAAGTGTTGGAATAGAAATTTTTCCGTTCATTCTCTTGTTCTTTTTTAGTGCTTCAGCTGTTCCGTGGAGTTCGGAATGCATTAAATCTGAAAAATCCTTGTCAGAAACATGATCGAGACCCGGAATATTTTTAGGAATTTTAATACGGTTTTTAAATTTTTCGATTTCGATAAACGTAATGGTTTTATTATTTGGACCGTCGTTGTAAAGCTGGATTTGCGAATGTTGATCAATGGTGCCACGAGCGGCAATTGGTGTCGGTCCTTGACCCTTTTTACCCAACGACTCGGCCCACAATTGACGATACCAAAAAGGAAAATTACCAAGACTGTCTGAGTATGGCATTAAAACCTGAATCTCTTGTCCTTTTTTATAGGCCAAGAATTGTAAGGCGGCAAAATTAGCGGCTTCGGAATAAACAACTTCCCTGGCTCCGGCTAAAAGTCTGGTAATTGGCACGCCGCCACAAGCAACCGGAAATAATCCAACGAGTGATAAAACAGAAAAGCGTCCACCAACGTTTTTAGGGTGCGCCAGGACCTCGTAACCCTGCTCTGTGGCCCAGAGAGCTAATTTGCCATCTACCTCTGTGGTAACGTAAATATGAGCCCGGTGCGCGGTTTGGCCGATTGAACGAATAAGCCTTTCGCGGGCCACCATAAAATTAGACATGGTTTCAACAGTTGAACCGGATTTGGAAACCACGTTGATAGCCGTCTTCTTCCACTCCTCTGGTGAAAGATTTAAAACCATAGCCACAGTATCGGGATCGGTGTTGCTTAAAAAAACCACTTCCATCTTTTTTCCCGGACAAGCCTGCCAAACAGCTCGGGCCCCAAGATCTGAACCACCAATGCCAATTACTAGCAATCGAGAGAATTTTTTTTGAACTTCTTTGGCTTTTTTTTCAATAGTTTTGGCACCTGGAATGTCAAAAGGCAAATTAAAAAAACCTTGTTGGCCAGAGGCTTGTAGATTTTTTAAAGCCGCTTCGGCTTGTTTTATTTTTGGTTGAAATTTTTTAAGATCATTTTTTGAAAGACCAATAAACATGTTATCGGAATTGTATTTAAGAAAATTCATAGTCGACATTTAAAATTGTGAAATTAAAAAACTTTAGCTTATTTATAGTATACATGATCACCAAAGCGAACATCAATATATTCCAGGGCGGAACGATCTTTGACTTGATCTTTTAAAAGCAGTAAAACATTATCAGCTTGTTGTAAGACGTCGCCGCTAGGATCAAAAAGGAGATCAAAACCTTCTTGGGTTTCGGCTTTTAACCAAGAGCCAATACTGCGATTTAATTCGAAACGATCGATAATAATACCGGCCGAATACATGGCTTCAAAAAAAGTTCTGACGTTATAAACCTCGTTTTCTAACAAAACCGCGTCGCCAACGGAAATTGGTTTGTTGGCCAAATCTTGAAAAACTAAGATTTTGACAGTTTCGGGGATCAAGCCACCAATTTTGGTTGGTCCTTGAATAAGCGGCGGACTTAAAATAAGCTCGGTTTCCTCGGTTGGTGTGGCTCGAATAACCGAACCGGTTTCGTCTAATAAATAAGAGTTGCTGTTGGTTAACCAAAGAAATGACGAGATTTTTTCTTTAAAAATAATGGCTAGAGTTTGCTTTTCCCGTTTAACATCTAGAGTTGAAAAAGAATATTTGTCTTCTAATAAAGAACGCATTTTTTCCTCATTAAAAAATAGGCGGTTACTGGTTTTGAAAAACAAAAGAGATCGAGAAGATAAATAATCTTCGGCTAAATCCCTAATTTCTTTCGGGTTAATGGTTTCGGCACCCTCGACTCGAACTGAAGAAATGGTAAATATTGGGGCGGTAATAAAAAAACTGCTAAGAGCGATTAAAAGACCGATAGCCGCTCCGGCCGCGGCCAAAGGCCAGGTTGGTGCCTTGGCCTTGGCTCGAAAATAAGGATTTTTAAAACGATGCGCTTGATAAGGCGCCACTTGGGCTTTTCGGAAAAAATTCCGTCGTTTTTTTTGTTTCGAGAAAAACATGGGGGGTGGGGTGGGGTGAGTATTGGTGTAGAAATCGTAGAAGGCGTAGAAGACGTAGATCTACGCCTTCTACGCCTTCTACGATTTCTACATTTTCTACACCTCCTACAAAACAATCCTCGGCAGATCTTGACGTAATCTGGCTAAAAATTCGTAGGGGATGGTTTGGGCTTTGTTGGAAAGTTCTTCGATTGAAATTGTGTCTTCCCCGCCCTGGCCTAAAAGTATGACTTCGTCTTCAATTTTGGCTTCGGGAACTTCGGTAACATTAATCATCATCATATTCATGCAAACCCGGCCTAAAACTTGGCATCTTTTGCCGTGGACCAAGACTTCGGCTAACGATGATAGGCCGCGGTCATAACCATCAAAATAGCCCACCGGAACCACGGCTACTCGACTGGTTTTTTCTAAAACCGAGGTGCGAGCATAACCAACAGAAGTGCCGGCCGGTAATTCTTTGATTTGTGCTAAACGACTCTTCCAAGACAAAACTGGTTTTAGTTCACAATCAGGAATTGCCAACTTAACTTTTTCTGAGGGCCAAACACCATACATGGCTAGACCAGCCCGAACCAAAGTTTTTTGGGTTTCCGGACGAAGGATGATGGCTGCGCTACATGCACAATGAATGTGTTCAAGTGAAAAACCGGCCTTGGAGATTTGGTGTTCGGCTTTTTCGAATTCTTCGAGTTGTTGAACAAGAAATTTATTATCGCCACCTTCTTCGGCTGTGGCAAAATGAGTGGAGAGTCCAACAAGTTCAACATGACTCATTTGCCGTAAAAGGTCAATAAATTTATTAACCTCAGACAATAAGACACCTTGTCGAGAAGTTCCGGTTTCAACTTTTAAATGAACCCGAGCTTTTTGTCCCGACTTTATTCCGGCCTCGTTTAAAATCTTAACTGTCTCGAAATTATAAACCACCAACTCGATTTTTGATTTAACTAAAAGTGTCAAATCTTTTTTTAAAACATAACCCAAAACCACAATCTGTACTTCGGAAAAATGCTGACGAAGCAGCAATGCGTCTTCGAAATTATCAACACCAAAAACCTCAACACCGAACGAGTGAAGAATGTTCGAGACTTCGATTAAACCATGGCCATAAGCATTGGCTTTAACCACGGCCATTAATTTTGTCTCGAATTTTAAGAAGCCCTGCAAAACTCTAAGGTTGTGTCGCAGGGCTTCGGAATTTATTTCTAACCAAGTTCTGTACACAAAAAATGTTTAAGAAAGCTATTCCTGGTCGGTTGGCGGCTCGGGGCGAAGAGTTGGGAACAAGATAACTTCTTTTAAGTTTGGTGAATCGGTTAGCATGGCCACTAAACGGTCGATACCAATCCCGAAACCGGCGTTTGGGGGCATACCGTGCTTCATGGCGGTTACGTAGTCAGGATCGGAAAATTGAGCTTCTTCGTCGCCGCTGGCTCTGGCCGCGGCTTGTTCGGCAAAGCGGGCTTCTTGATCTAGGGGGTCGTTAAGTTCGGAAAAGGCTTTGATGTTTTCTTCGCCACCACCGTAAACCATTTGGAACATTTCGATGTAGCGCGGGTCGTTGTCTTTGCGTTTTACGAGCGGTGAAACCGCGACCGGGTAATCGTAAACATAAACTGGTTGAATAATTGCCGGTCGAGCTGTTTGTTTGTAAAGATTGTCTAGTAGAGTTCCATAACCGGCTTTGGGATCGACTTCAAGGTTTTTTTCTTTCATGGCCACGGACAAAGAATCGACATCTGGAAAGTTTTCGATATCAATACCAGAGTGTTTCAAAACCGCATCGCGGAAAGTTAGACGTGGCCATGGTGTTGAAAAATTAAGTTCCTGACCTTTAAAAGTTAGGCATGCCGGATCTTTTCCGGCGGCTTTAATTGCTACAACTACCATTTCTTCCATTAAAGACATGAGCTCTTGATAATCCATGTAAGCGGCGTAGCCTTCGATTTGAGTAAACTCAGGATTATGAGCGTGGTCGATGCCTTCGTTGCGAAAACAGCGAGCAACTTCGTAAACTCGTTCAAAACCACCAACCAAAAGTCGTTTCAAGTATAGTTCTGGAGCGATTCGCAAATACAAATCCGCGCCTAAAACATTGTGATGCGTGATAAATGGCCGAGCCGCTGCTCCGCCGGGAATGGCTTGTAAAACCGGAGTCTCAACCTCCATATAACCGTGACCGTTTAAAAAATTTCGCAAGGCTGTTAAAACCGCGCTACGAACCTTAAAAATATTTCTAACCGATTCGTTGGAAACCAAATCCAGATAGCGCTGGCGATAACGGATTTCTTGATCGGTTAAACCGTGCCATTTTTCTGGCAAAGGCAATAGCGATTTGGCGATGATTTGGTAATTATCGACAGCTAAAGAATGTTCGCCTTTTTGAGTAACGAACGGTCGGCCAGAGACTTCTAAAAAATCGCCCATGTCGACGGTATCTTTAAAAGTCTTGTAATTATCTTCGCCAAGATGATCTTTTTTTAAAACCAATTGAATTTGACCGGAGCCGTCTTCTATGTGAGAGAAAGTCAAACCGCCGTGCACACGAATAGTGCGCACGCGACCGGTTAAATAAACCACACTGCCTTGTTTTTCGATTTCTTCAAAAAGACCCATGTACTCTTTAACCGAATGGGTGCGAGTAACCTTGGCCGGATATGGATTAATTCCGTTCTGTCGCAGGGCCTGAAGCCGCTCACGGCGGACAACTTCTTCTTCGTTCATATGAGAGTTTGTTGGTTGTTACTAATCAACTAATTTTGGCTACAAATGGTTAATAATTTAGGATTGGGGTCAAGAAAAATATTGATAAATTTGTAACAACCGAAGTTTTTTTTACTTAATTTCTAAAATTTTATATTTGATTTCCCCGCCTGGTGTGGTGATTTTAACGGTTTCGTTAACTGCGGAGCCCAAAAAGGCTTGGCCGATTGGCGATTCGTTACTGATTTTGCCTTCGAGCGGATTGGCTTCGCTGGAGCCGACCATTTGAAAATTCTTTTTGGTACCGTCTTTTTCTGCAACAAAAGTACAACCCAAAGAAATGGTGGAATCACCGGTTTTGCTGTGAACAATGACGACATTACGAAGCATGTCTTCAAGTTCCATGACCCGGGATTCGTTTTGGCCTTGTTGATCTTTGGCCTCGTGATATTCAAAATTTTCTGACAAATCACCGAGCTCTTTGGCTGAAGAGATTTTTTGGGCGATTTCCGGGCGTAAAACCTTTTTACGATTTTCGAGCTCGTTTTTAAGGTCTTCGAGACCCTGGGTGGAAACAAAAGTGGACATAGATATTTTAACAAAAAAATCAGGTAAAAGATACACCCGCGGCACTGGCCACGAGTGTGTTATCTGACTCTTCTTAGTTTAGCGGAAAATCGAGGAAAGTCAAGCTGGTGTGGATAAGGGTTGGAAATGTCAAAATTTTTAATATTTAATACTAAATGAAGGATTTTGTTTTTTAAAAAAACCTCGACAATTATCAAAGTTGTCTTCATTTTATTTTTAAGCCGCTTCCCGTTTAGCTGGCGGAATCTCAGCGACGGCCTTGGTTACTATTCGGACTGATAAGATTTTTTGAGCGTCTTTTACTTGTCTGGCCAGATTTGATAAATTTTCGGCCCGAACGGTAAAACCGACAATATCGTTACCTGAAAAAAACGGTTGGGCTAAGATTTTTTCTCGTAACTTATCTGGCCAAGGTTTTTCGGCAAATCTTGGTAGTAAATCTCTTTCGTCTTCGGGTAAGATTTCTAGTAATTCTTGGTATTGTTCTGTGACGCTCACCAAAATTTCTTCTAGCCGAGCAAGAATTTTTGCACTATCGGAAACGTTGACTTCTTCTTTTTCTAAAAGTTTTGAAGAAGATAAAACTTCAACGGACCCAAACTTTTTAAAATAATTCAGCAAAGCTTCGGAGTTGTTTTTTCTTTGCAATATTTCCGCTTCAGATTCTTTTACTATTTCTGCTATCGGAGTTTGAGTAGAGTCGGAAACTCCCGGCGATTCGATTGACGAAGGTTTTTTAGCATCAGCAACCGTTGGATCGAGTTGAACCACCGAAGAAGATTCCATAACTGGAGATTTTTTTGTTTCAGTAAACATATTTTTATTCTTTTTGACTACGGTTATTATACCACCATTTAAAAATACCTTCTGCTACCGGCACGGCCGTTGACGAGCCTTCCCCGCCCTCTTCGATTAAAACTACCACCGCAATTTCCGGATTTTCATACGGAGCAAAACCAGTAAACCAAGAGTGAGTCTCCTCGGTACCGCCAATCTGAGCAGTTCCTGTTTTGCCAGCCGAGGTGATGGGTAAAGAATTTAAACGTCGGGCACTACCTGTGGTTACGCCTTGGCGCATACCTTGACGGACAACTTGGATGGCGTTTTTTAAAGTTTCGGGTAAAACCTGACCTTCCGGAAAAACCAGTTCGTTATCGACAGCCATGACAACATGCGGAGTGTATTTAATTCCACCGTTGGCTACAACGGAAAGCGCCTCGGCCATTTGAATTGGTGTCACCAAAAGATCGCCTTGGCCGATCGCTAAATGATAGGTATCACCAACATACCAACGTTCGCCTTTGTATTCTTCTTTCCATTCTTTGGACGGCAAAAAACCATCGGCCTCGCTTGGTAAATCGATTCCGGTCTTTTCGCCAAAACCAAATAGCCGGGCGTAAGAAGTTATTCTTTCCACTCCAAGGCCAGTAAAAGAATCCAGTCCTCCACCAATAATATAGAAAAAAGTATTAACCGATTCGGCCAAGGCTTTTTTAACGTCGGTTACACCATGACCGCCAGCTTTCCAGTCTGGAAAAAACCAGATCCCGATCGACAAACCACCGGTTGAAAGAAAAGAAGTTGTGGGTGCAATCAACCCTTCGGCCAAAGCCGCGGCGGCAACATAAGGTTTAAAGGTCGAGCCCGAAGGAAACTCGCCTAAAACGGCGCGCGGAAACAAGGGCTGATTGGGATTACCGGAAAGATTGTCGTAAGATTTTTTATCAATTCCACCAGCAAAAAGATTACTGTCAAAAGCCGGCAAACTAACCAAGGCCAAAACCTCACCGTTGTTAGGATCCACAACAATAACGCTACCGCGAGATTTTCCAATATTAGCCGCGGTCTCGGATAAATATTGTTCGACGACTTTTTGTAGTTCGGCATCAATGGCCAAAGTTACGGTTTGACCTTTAACCGGAAGTTCTTCGGAAAAAACCGTGGTTTCATTTCCAGAGGCGTCGACCTCAACCAAACGTCGACCGGGCTGGCCGCGTAAAATTGTTTCCCAACTGGCTTCGATGCCGCTTTTGCCAATTTCATCGGTTCGGCGATAACCGCTGTCTTTTTTTTCAGCAAATTCTTCGACGTTTATTTTTCCGACATAACCCAAAACATGAGAAAAAGAAACAGCCGAAGAATTATAACGTCGTTTAGTGGAAGTTCGAATGGAAAAACCTGGCAACTTTGGGGCTTCGATCATGGCTAAAAGCGCATGTTCGTAATCCAAATCTTTTTCTACGATTACTTCTTCCTCGGGAACTTCGGCATATTCTTGAAGTAATAAATCAAGATCGGCCCGCTGTAATCCCGACAAATCGGCCACTCGGTCAAAAATTTCTTGGCGTTTTTCCAAACTTTCCGGCAGGCCGGCAATCGTCATGGTTAAAGTAAAGGCCGGAGCATTTTCTACCAAAATTTGACCGTAACGATCTGTAATAATTCCTCGTTCGGCTGGAAGATATTGAATTTGAAAACGGTTTTCCTCGGCTTGTTTACGAAAGTTCGGACCTTGAAAAACTTGTAAATTAATGGCTTGAAAAATAAGTAAAAAACATAAACTGGCTAACAAAAAAAAGGTAATTTTAAAACGGATCGGGGAAATCGACAAACCTAAAGAGTTACCAGAAAAATCAACCGTTCCCGGATCGGTCGAAGACACCTCTTCCAAAGAACGATCGCGGTGAGACAAGCTACCCAAATTAACCTCATGTTTAATAAAAACTCGAGGTTGGGAAGATTTTTCTTTTGATTTAAACCACCACACAAAAAAATTATAAACTTTCACGGGTTGGCACAATCAGCAACCCTTTCAAAAATAATTCAATTTTACGAGCTAGAAAAAACAAAACCGAGGTCAGCAAAATAAGTAAAACCGTTTGCCACAAAACAAAGCCAAAAAAAGACGACCAAGGTAAAGGTAAAGATTCACCGAAGGAGTTAAAAAATAAATAAACTCCATGGACAAAATGAATAAAAAACATGGTCAAAACCGCGTTAGCGACCACACCATAAAGTGAATGGTTGGTAAAAAAATGTCGACCCAAAAAGACCATTAAAAAAGCCGCGGCCGCGTAAACCAAAGATTCAAAAGGTACTAAACCCAAATGCCAAAAATCCAAAAATACCCCCAAGACAAAAATCCACCAAACACCAATCGGTGAACCTAAGTGCTGATACAAATAAACCCCGCAAGCAAAAACCAATGGCGTGAATAAAAACGGTTTGGGCAAACCGTGAACAAAACCAAATTCCACCATGGTTAAAAGAATGAACAACAGGGCCGAAGTAAAAAATTTGATCATAGGCCGCCGGTATCAATAACAATCACTGAGATATTACTAAACTGTCTGATATCAACCAGGGGCTCAACTACAGCTTCTTGAAAAGGCGCGGCCGAATCGCGTTCTACGCTGGTGACCACGCCAATAACCAAGCCTGATGGAATTAATTCTTCCAACCCCGAAGTTACTACCAGATTGTTGACGCTCACTGATTCGTTTTGAGGAATAAAACGCAAAGATAGTAGGGTGCCTCCACCACCTTCACTGATTCCCAGGGTTCGGGAGGTATTAAAAAGCGAGACCGCGGTTCTGGCCCCGCGACCCAGGATTGATTGAACAATCGAAGTTTTAGAAGAAACCATCAAAACCTTGCCAATCATATGGCCGCTGGAAACCACCACGGCCGCGCCTTCTTGAACGCCATCATCGGCCCCACGATCAATAACAAACCGGGAATCAATCGGCGAAGATGAGCGACTAATAATTTGCGCGGCCACGTGTTTAAAAGATTCTCGTTCAAAAAAATCAAGTTGAGCGCGCAGGTTTTCGTTTTCTTTTTCCAGTCTTTTGTAATCAACCAAATCCACAGCCAAAGCTGTTAATAAACCAGACTCGGCAACCGAACAGTAAGAAGCTGAGGTGGTTTCGGGAAACCAAGTTGACCAAACATTATAAAACCAGGAACTGCTGGCAGACAAAGGTTTTTCGATTACGGCCAAACCTCGGGGCAAGCAACCTGAGAAAAACAAAATCACGGCCGCTAAAAGCAACGGCGGAATAAACCAAGAAAAAAATTTTTGCCGTTGAAACCACGGCATAGAAAATTAAACTATTCCCCCATCTCTGGATGAAGGTAGGGTTACGTCGCGTAAAAGTTCTTCGTTTTCTAAAAGTAAGCCGGCACCGCGAACCACGCAAGTTAAAGGATCGTCGGCTACACGAACCGGAATGGCCGTTTCGGTGGAAAGTAATTTATCAAAACCGCGCAAAAGAGCGCCACCGCCGATCATAACAATACCGCGTTCGTAAATATCGGCCACCAGTTCGGGCGGCGTGACCTCGAGAGTAGCTTTTACGTTTTCGACAATAGTGCGAACCGAGCGGTGAATGGCTTCGCGAATTTGTGAATCCGAGACAATTATTTCTTTAGGCAGGCCTGAAAGTAAATCACGGCCACGCATTTCCATAGACAATGGTTCGTCTTGCGGAATGGCACTACCAACACGCATTTTTACCAATTCAGCCTGGCGTTCGCCGAGCAAAAGATTGAAAACATCGCGGCTGTAGGTAATGATATTTTTATTTAATTCATCGCCGGCAATTGGTAAAGATTTCCAGGTAACCACACCGGCTAGCGAGATAACCGCAATGTCAGTGGTGCCACCGCCAATATCAACCACCAAAGTACCAACCGATTCGGCCACAGGTAACCGTGCGCCAATCGCCGCTAACATTGGTTCCTCGACCAAAAACACCTCGCGGGCCCCGGCCGAAAAAACTGCGTCCTCGACAGCTTTGCGTTCGACCTCAGTAATTTCTGGTGGTACACCTATTACCACCCGTGGTCGAGGAATAAAAGATTTAGATTCTTTATGAACTTGATCAATAAAATACTTAAGCATTTTTTCGGTAACTTCAAAATCAGAAATCACGCCTTTGGTTAAAGGTCGGACCACAGAAAGATGCGGTGGGGTTTTACCAATCATGTCGCGAGCATCGCGGCCAACAGCCAAGATTTGATCGGTGCGAGTATTAATGGCCACAACCGAAGGCTCGTTAATAACAATCCCCTGGTCTTTTACATAAACCAAAGTATTGGCCGTACCCAAATCTATTCCCACGTCTTTGGAAAATTTGCCAAGAAAATTGTTTACAAAATTATTCACAGGTTTTTTTTGGAGAGCAGGAGAGTAGAAGTCGTAAAAATTGTAAAAGCCGTAAATTTGCGTTTTTTACAACCTTTACCAAATCTCGCCACAAGACCTATTTTACATCAGACGGCCACTGAACAAACTAAATATCAGGTATCAATATAATACCTGATTGGCCGGTACGGGACAAGACTTCACTTGAAACAAAAATGTCGTCATTAAACAAAGCCCGCCGGACGCCGACGGGCGCTTAAAAAAGCCAATTCCACAAAAGCAAAAACAACTATAACCAAGCTAATAATCCACAGGCGAAAAACTCCCTGCGAGAAAAGAATCATGGTTGTGACTAAAATAGCCGACAACCAAATAGCCTGTCTAAAGGAAACTAAAACCTGTCGCGAAATCAAATCGTTGGGTCTAAAACTTCGACGAACCGCTGTGCCGACAATTGCCAGAGTGCCGACCAAAGCCGTACCCAAAGTACAATAAAAAAACAAAAACCCCGACCAACCGGAAACCACCGGATCAAGATTCAACAAAATAAAAAGCCAAGCCAACCAAACAATAAAAGTAGCTCCGGCCATGGTAATTAAAAATTGCTTAAAAGTCATAATTGGAAACTTGATTTTTAGGTTTTATTTTTAAAACATGAGCCTCGGGAACCGAACGCGAAAGTGCGGAAATTAAATTTAGTTCCTGGCTAACCACCCAATGAGCAGCCAAGTTGTTTTTGCAAGCCACGTTTAAAATCTGGTCTTTGTAAGAAATCGCTCGAACGTCTTGTTTGCGATTCGCCGGTAAACGCTCCTCGGCCAGATTATTAAAAGTTTCGATGAGTTTTATCGTCGCCACCTCGCGGCCAATGCGGCCGCGGCGCAGGGCGTCTGGTAAAAGATCTTTTAATGAGTGCATCATAAATTAATCGCCGCTGCGAAATTCACAAATGTCGCGAAAATCGCAAAACTTGCAATGAAACCCCGGGCTGGGCGGAAAATTACTGTCTTTCATTTGGGTGTATTCCGCCAAAATCTTTTCTTTTAATTCACTAAGTTCTTTTGGTGTGCCAATGAAAGACTGGGCGATGTGATTATTAAGATAATGATAAGTCAGCTTGACCGGTTTAAGTTTCAAAACATCTTCGCAGGCAATTTGATAAATTAAAAGTTGTTCGCGATCATCTTTACTTAATTTATCTTTTGGCGTGCCGGTTTTGTAGTCGACAATTTCGATGCCGCCTTCAACATCATCCAAACGATCGATTCGACCCTTGATAGCCAGCTCGCCAATTTTTAAAGTAAAGCCTTGCTCGAGCGACTTTGGTCGCGGCGGGTTGGTAGCTAGAAGGACAAAATATTCTTTGAGCGACTCTTCACCTTTTTTGAAATACTCTTGTCTTTGAGCTTCGTCTTGATACCAATCATCAATCCACTTTTCATTATACAATTTTAAGAGTTCTTCGAGCGAGACTGGAGCTTTGTTTTTGCTGTTTTCTTTTTTTGCTGCCTCGAACAATAATCCTTGCTGACTGCCGGTTCTCTCGATCCAGAGTTGAAAAAAAGCTTGCAGGGTGTTGTGCATGGTTTTTCCAAACGACAAACTCCAGGATTCAAAAACCGGAATTTCAAGGATGTGGGCAAACTTGTATTGAAGCGGGCAAGATTCAAAAGCTCGGAGCTGAGTGAAGCTGAGTTGTTTGGGAATGCGATAAGGCACGAGCACGGCCTCAGGCGGCAAAACCTCATCTTCAACAAACGGACCAAGTGCGTCGATCGAGACAGCCTCGGGCTCTTCTAATCCGAGTTCAAATAAGAAGCGCGAGAGCTTGCGTTTGCGAGCGCCACCGTAATCCTCGGCCGAGGTGAAATAGAGTGCGTCTTTGGCTCGGGTCATGGCTACGTAAAACAACCGGCGCTCTTCTTCCAAATGAAAATCGCCCTCGGGCAATTTTTCTTTGATCAAGGCTGGTGGCAAAGCGATCGCTTCCCTTCTCTCGGAAGTCGGGAAACGGCGATCGACAAGATTGACAATAAAAACAAAACGAAACTCGAGGCCTTTGGAACCATGCACGGTCATGATCTTAACCAAATCCGGCCCGGCCTCGACGTCGAGTGATAACGAGCCTTCCTCGCCAGCATCGCGCTCGTGACGAAACTCTTCAAGAAAAGCGTGAAGAGTTTTTTCCGCGGCTCGGCTCTCGAATTTTTTAACACGTTCGTAAAATTGGTGAAGGAAACGAAAATCTTCTTGTTTTTTGGCTTCAGAAAGTTTGTTGACGAATTCCAATAAACCGGATTCTTTGGAAGCGGCAATAATAATTTCTGAAGATCTTTTTTGCTTGGCGGCTTCGGAAAGTTTGGAGATGATTGAAAGTAAGCGTTCGACAATTTCGACGCCTTCCGGGGACATATCTTCGACAACTCGAGCTTGGCGGCAAGCGTCGTAGAGCATTTTGCCTTTGCGTTTAGCAAAATGATTAAGGGTTGAAAGATCGTGCGACGAAAGTTTAAAAACGTCGTGCGCCAGTAAACGATACAAACTTGGACTCTGATACGGATTATCGACCACTTCGAGCAAGGCCACCAAATCCAAAACCACCGGCTTCACATACAAACCACGCAGTGCCATAAACTGATACGGAATATGATAGCGTTCAAAAGCCGCGATAAAATCATTGGCCGCGGAATTGGCCCGAACCAGAACTCCAAAATCACTCCAATTAGCATCCGGATGTTTTTCACGAAGCAGTAAAATCTTTTCGGCCACGCCGCGAGTTTCTTCTGAAAGCGTTGAGTAATGTAAGTGTTCAGCATGTCCCGGCAACGGTGCTTGCGAAACCAAGCGTTTATCGAACGGTTTGCCGTCAAGTCCGGCCTGGCACTCGAGTCGGTTTGGATTATTTTTTTGAATAAAATTATAAGCGCAGTCAAGAATTTTTTGACCGGAACGATAATTTTTGTTCAAAACCACCCGAGCGCAACCCGAATAGTCGCCCTGAAAACGCAAGACATTAAAAACCGAGGTGCCGCGGAAGGCGTAGACACTTTGGTCGTCGTCCGCCACCACCGTCAAATTATTATCCGGCGCCGATAAAAGTTTAATCAACTCGTACTGAGCCCAGTTAGTATCTTGGAACTCATCAACCAAAATAAACTTATATTTCTCGCGCAAAATTTTAAGAACCCGCGGGCGTTTTTTTAAAAGAAAAAGTGTGTACAAAATCAAGTCACCAAAATCAAGCGAATCGTTTTCAAGCAAGATTTGCTGATAGGTGTGATAAGCCCGAGCCAGTTCGTTTAAACGAGCGACTTCGGAAGTCGCTTCCTCGTCCGAATTCGTCGAATCCAAATTGGCCCGCTCACCCTCGGCGTGAGCCAAGTAATCGTCTGGCGAAATCATTTCGTCTTTGACCCGCGAAAAGTGACTTAAAAGCGATCGCAAATATTTTGTCGGATTGCCGAGCGGTCGATAATAGTCGAGCTCGAAACGATCAAAATTCGCGCGAGCCAAAAGCCAAGCATCAAGCTCGCTCGTCAACTTAAACTCGCGCGACAAACCAACCTCAACCCCGTAATCGCGAAGAATTTTTTCACAAAAAGAGTGAAAGGTGGAAACCTGAAGATCGACATAACCATATGGCAACAAAAGATCTATCCGTTCCTCCATCTCGGCCGCGGCTTTTTCGGTAAAAGTTAGGGCCAGAATATTTTCCGGTTTAGTAATTCCCTGCTCGATAAGCCAAGCGATGCGTTTGGTGATAACTGTTGTCTTGCCAGTCCCGGCGCCGGCGACAATCATAAGTGGACCACCCTTATGGGCGACGGCCGCGAGTTGTTCCTTGTTTAGGTTGGTGAGGAGTTTGGAAGGTGGAATTTTCTTTTTGGGAGACATAAGGCGACATTTTTTATTCTTTTTGATATGTTTTTGGGCCACTCACGGCAATGTTCTGGAGGTGCCAATGACAGTGGTTTCACTCGGCGACTTCGATTCTTTCACCATCATTTTCTTCGGTGTTGGGCTTTTTTGTACGAACCTCGGTATCTTGATGGTGTTCAAAACCATCTCCGCCAACCTCGCCATGCTCGTCGGGCCGACCGAGGGCAAGAAGTCCCTGAAGGACATACCCAAGGAAGATTAGTCCGGCTTGGTCATTTTCCGCGCATCGTCGCGTTCCTGTTCTGGAGGCGCGGCTTTTTTTTATGTGGGATATGTGGCTCGCCACACCCCTTTTTTTCAACAAAGGAAGATTTGGGGTGGAGTCGAGTTATTATTTTGAATCGTGATTGTACCACTTGGTAAGTCTTAAAATCATTTCTGCTAAAACATCTTTTGGTAAATCTTTTTTTGAGTAGACCAAAATATCTTTAAAAGAAGTTGGCTTCCAGTCGTGTCGCTCGTAAAGACCACGACTTTTTGAATCTTCTGAAATTACGTTTACTAAAACTCCAGGGGTTTTTTTATTGTCAAGAAATTTATTTATAGATTCAATGGCCCGACTACTGAAACGAAATCCACGATAGTCTGGATCAATTCTAAGATTTTCTAGAAGATAAAATCTAATCGGCCGGCCAAAATAAATCAGTTCGGCTTTGCCGATTTCTTTGCCATCAACTTCGATACTTAGACGGTGGTGCAATACCTCTGTTTTGGAGAGGTCTTTGATCTCTGGTGGTTTTAGCCAGGTTTCTTTCATATTTTTTCTTTGCCCCATCTTACGATTAGGGCATGATACTCATTAAACAACTTGGCGTCCGACGGTAGTTGGGTTTCGAAGAACCCTTTTATCTTATCATAATCCGCCTCGGAAAGTTTCTTTTGCTTGTGCGCAGCGAGCAGACGGCGGGTGTAGACGTCGACGACGAAGATTGGGTGATTGAAGGCGTAGAGGAGGATGGAGTCGGCGGTCTCTTTCCCAACACCCCACAGTGACAAAAGATCTTCCCTGTTTGGCCTCTTTTTGTGTTCAAGGAAAAATCTGGCGACAATTTTCAGTTTTTTAGCTTTTTGGCGATAGTAGCCAGAAGAATGAATACAGCTCTCGAGCCGACGAAGCGGTGTTTTGGAGATTGACTCGGCGTCGAGCAAGTTTTTTTCGAATAAGCACTCGATAGCTTTCTCGACATTCTTCCAGGAAGTGTTTTGAGTCAAAACCGCACCGACGATTATCTCAAATCGCGGATCAAAACCCGGACGCTTTTTGTCGCAGTGTTTGGGCCACCAGTGTTGAGGACCGAATTCTACTAAGAGTTGTTTATAGATTTCTAACGGGAGCATAGATGTTTGCCCACGTGCCTAAAATGACGAACATGGGTTTTTATTATCCTTCAGCCTGCGCTGTAACTTAGGGGATCCCCTTGGGGACGCTACAAACCTTAATTTAATTCTGATAAAAAATTCGGAGCAACTAAGGAGCAAAAGGATTATCCATTTCAAAAATAATCAGCGGCGAGTGATTGTTAAAAGTGTCATTACTAATTCCGTACTTTTTTGCGTAGATAGTATCGATCGAACAGAAACAAGCTTGACTCCAGTCAAAATCCAGTTTTTCTGAAACTGCCCTGACACTTTCTTCAGAACTTCCTTCAACCTCAACCAAAGGTTCCAAAAACGGCCATTCGTCGATTGTCACCTCAACACTATCAAGTTTCCAAATCTCGCGCCTAGTTTCTTGATAAGCTTTTTCTTCGCAACCAACGGTTTTTAAAAGATCAACCGCTTGATCAAAATTATCGACTTTAAGACAAAGCTCTTTTTGATCTTCGGTTTTTTCGCCGTCGACGATTTTAAGTGACAGAGTAACCTTGTCGCCCTCGTCGCGTACCCGCATCCAGCCACCTTTAATTTTGTGGCCTTCGGGCATGTTGAAAACTTTGCGCTTCTGCAAAAACTCCGATCGAACCAGTTCGGCATGAACAGCCTTGAGCCGAGCGCGAATTTCATCTTTGTTAATGGGCCAAAAAGTGGCTTCGTATTCGATATTCATAAGACTTACAGGATATCACGATTTTAGAGGCCTGTCATAAACCAAAAAACCTTCGAAAACAACCAAAATAAGCCAACAGCCCTTGACTTTAACCGATTTTTATGCCAAAATATAGCGTTCCTAAATATTGGGACAAATCTCACAAGTCCACCGCGGAGCATAACTGTCCAAAATCCTATCCATCCCTAACCTTAGCTAAAAAATGGCTATTTTTTGTTTCAAAAGCCGGTGTCGTCTCAAAATGCCAGTCGTTCATGA
>DOJV01000047.1 GCA_003511125.1 Candidatus Uhrbacteria bacterium | reverse complement strand
AGGTTAAGAATTAAACAATCAGTCGATCTCGCCGTTCCCTGTCATATGAGTTAAAGAGGCTCGAGGCCTGACCCGATAACGGAGTTCCGGAGAGTCCTGATTTAAGAGGGAACGAAATAGCATTGCGTGTGGCTCGAAGCCATTGACGAAGATAGTTCCGTTCCCATTATCAGGATACCTCTTCTTGGAGGCTGAGTCCTTTATATGACGGCAGTTTGAGATTTTATTTTATTTTCGAAATTTTAACTTTAGATATTTGTTTCGCGGTCGGCCAGCGTTTTAATAAACCAACTTTGGCGCCGATTTTTTGGATGACGGCTTCGGCGTTCAAAACGCCGATGGGCAAAGCTTTTTTAATATCCTCGGAGCCAAGAAAACCAGTGGTAAAACCAGAACCAAAAGCGTCGCCGGCGCCAGTGCGCGAGATTGAGCGAGCACCGGTGGTGGTGGTGTGATAGATTTCACCTTTTTGTTCGGCGTAAGCGCCTTTGGGGCCGTCGGTAATTATGGTTACACAATTTTCGCGAGCCAAAAGTTTGAAGATTTCTTTCAAGTCTTTTTTGCCGGTTAGTAATTCAGCCTCTTCTCGATTTATTAAAAAGATGTCCACCAAAGGTAAAATCGATTGGAAATTTTTTAAGCCTTTTTTGAGCTCGTCTTTACCCGGATTCCAAGAAACAAAAGTTTTATCTTTTTTGACCTGAAAAATTATTTTTTTAGATAAAGCTAAATTGCCGCCGAGCGAAGTTAGATAAATTGCTCGAGCTTTGAGTTTGTTTTTGGGAAAATCGGCTTCGGAAAATTTGGCCGAGACACCACGAAGAACCAAAGCAGTACGTTCGCCGTTTGGCGCGGTTAGTAGGGTGGAGTAAGCCGTTTGGCCGTTGGTGACTTTTTTCACCAAATTGGTTTTTACTTTGTGCGCTTTCAAATCTTCTAAAACATCGCGGCCGGCGGCGTCGTTGCCGACTCGGCAAATAACCGCTGTTTCGTATCCGAAGTTGGCAAAAGAAGCCGCGGCATTGGTAGCTCCGCCACCAGTTGTGAAAACGATTTTGTTGAGCTCGAGTTTGGTGCCAAAAGCCACGCACTCGCCAATGCCAGTCGAGAATTCTTTGGAGTGAAGAAAAGTGAATTTATCGGACAAGAGGAAAACATCTCTTGTGGCGCTACCGATAGTGATGATGTCGAGCATATTTTTTTAGTTTGTAGGAAGTAGCTTGTAGGAAGTAGCTTGTAGGATTATTTTTTTGAGGAGCCGAAGAGGCGCATTTTTTGGCGGATTACTTGGGTCATTTCGTTTTTGCCGGATGCTAGGAAAGCGCGAGGGTCGATATCTTCTGGATGTTCGGTTAAGAATTGACGCACGCCGGCATTGAGGGCAATGCGGAGATCAGTGTCGATGTTGATTTTGCGAATCCCGAGTTTAACGGCTTTTTTAATGGCCGGATCGGAAACCCCTTTAGCTTCGGCGATTTTAGCCCCAAACTTCATGGCGGTTTTTTTGACCGCGGCCGGCACGCCAGAAGCGCCGTGAAGGACGAGTGGGGTTTTGACCAGTTTTTTGATTTCAGCCAATCGCTCAAAATCCAGCTGACAATCGCCGTTGAATTTGTAAGCTCCGTGTTTGGTGCCGATGGCCACGGCCAAAGCGTCGCAACCGGTCTCGATAGCAAACTCCAGGGCCTGCTCGGGCGATGTTAGATGGGCATCGCGTTCTTTAACCGAGACAAAATCTTCTATGCCGGCAATGGCGCCAACCTCGGCCTCGACCGCAACTCCGCGCGCATGAGCGGCTTTGACGATTTTTTTAGTTAACTTTAAATTTTTTTTGTAAGGTAAAGCCGAGCCGTCGAACATAACCGAGCCATACCAACCGCTTTTAATAGCCTCCATGATAAGTTTTTCGTTTTTTCCGTGATCAAGATGAAAAACCAAAGGGATTTTGGTTTTCTTGGCAAACAAATGCACCAAAGCGCCAAGTGTTTCCATTCCGGCATAAGCGATAGCCGCTTCGCTGGTCTGCAAAATCGCCGGCGAGCGCTCGGCCTCGGCCGCGGCTACGACGGCTTGGATGGTTTCGAGATTGTAAACGTTGAAGGCGCCAACGGCATAACGGCCGTGTTCGGCGCGAGCAAGAAGGGAAGGAAGAGTAGTTAACATAAATGTTACGAATTACGAATTGTGACACGAATTAACGAATTTGTTTTGATACTACTTTAATTGTTCATAATTCGTAACAACATTATATCAAATTTTTGACAAGAGGGCGATTTTTTGGTATAATTTAAAAGTTAATAAAAAATAATCTTTTTTTATGGAAAAAATACCAGGCCAAGTACCTTCGGAATTTACTTCGGGGGTAGAACCGACGGTAGAGGTTCCAAAAATAAGACCAGTAGAGGTTGTTTTTGTCGATGTTGATGGTGCTACAGGCGCATCCGATGCACTGGCATCTTGTCCTGGCTTTGTTTTTTTTGACAAAAATAGGCACGATATTTCCGGTTTGCCAGTAAGAAATAAAAGTATTGCGTATGGACTTCCAAGTTTTGGTTTTACTTTAGTGAAAGAAAAATAAAAAATTTTATATAAAAAAGTCAAAAAACCTCCTGCTGGTTTAATCAGCAGGAGGTTTTTTAAATTTTCCAAAAAGTTTTCAATAAAATTCTATTGACTTAAGTCCAAAAAAATGGTATCATTAAACCAAGAGGCGAGAACTCTAAGTGGGGGTTCTCTATTTTTTTGGAAAAATAATAATTTTAAAAATAATATGTCCATCGATCAAGAAACCTCAATCGAAGTCCGCAAAGCCGCCGCAGCCATGGAATTTGGTGGGGCTGTTAAAGAATTTCGCTTGGATCAAAGTTCGATTTTTGTTTCAGCAATAGAAAAAATGGAAGGTATGGATCATGGGCCGAATCATACTGAAGGTGATCCTAAGGAGCACTCTGAGTTATATGTGGCCGAGTTGAACTCATATGTCAGAAATCGCGAGGGTGATTTTTCCGCCGAAGAAGTTAGGTTGTTAAGGCTTGCCGGAACCCTGCATGACATCGGAAAAGCCGAGACTCTTAAGTATGATGTGGTTTCTGGAAAACAGAACGAAGTTGTTGGCGCGGCCGTGGAACAAATAGAGCAAGCTCAGAATTTAAAATTAAGATTATTGGCCGAAGTAAGCGGAAAGTCGACTGAAGAGATAACAGTTCTAAGTGGTGGTAAACGAGCGGATTTGCTAAAACAGCACGAAGCTGTTTTACAGGTTAGGTTGATTGCCGTGGCTAAAGAATATCCGGCCTTAGCTGCAAATTTTCGTGGTCACGACAAAAAGAGCGCAGAAATGAGCAAAAATGTTATTCAAGAATCCGGTTTGGAATTGTCTGCGGATGACGCCGAATTGTTGGATTATCTTTTGTCCAATCACATGAATTTGTTGGACTTAGCTGATTTGTCAGAAACAGACCTTGAAGATCCTAAAAAAATGCAGGGAATAGGAAAAATTTTCGAAAATGCCTTCGTCGAAGGTGAAAAAGGGTCTCGAAAAATTAACACGCGAAAAATTAAACTGCTTTTGGCTTTGACTTATGCCGATAACGCCTCCACTCACCACAGAGGTGATTCGGACAGCGACAGGGAAGCGGCCTTTAAGAGGATTGTGGAAGTCGTTGAAAAATTAAAGATCGCAATTGAGCCTGTTCTTGAGAAAGAAACGCAAGATAAAAAAGTTGACGATTCGTTAACGGAAGCTTTTAAAGATCAAGGAGGATTATCGGCTGTGTTAAAGGGAAAAGGTTTTCAAGGAAAACAAATCGGAGAAGCTAATGCAAAAGTAAAAGAATTTGTTCGAAATAATCTCGATCAAGATCAGAATGGTTTAAACGAAAAGATAAGAGGTTTTGTCCAAAGTTTGTAATTTAATCAGGGTTACAAGATTGTGAAAAATATATGAATCACGAAGGAAAACCTCCAATGGAAAATCCATACTTTACTCGCGATAGTTTGTCTGATCAAGAAAAAGATTTAATCAAAGGTGTTCAAAAATTAGCCAAGGCGATTGCCGGCTTGGAGCCGAATATTGAATACACAGGAACGGCACCGCAGGCGGTTATTGTTGGCGGGTTTGTGCGCGATGTTTTTATGGGGTTGAAGCCCAAAGACGCCGATATTGAGGTTCGTGGCGTTGCTCCGGAAAAACTTAAGGAAATTTTGAAAGAGCTTTTTGGTGAGATTTCTTTAGCTGGGGAGTCTTTTGAAGTTTTAAAAGTCAATCTTGGCAACGGTCTTGATCTCGATGTTTCGGTTCCCAGACATGAATCAAAAAAAAGTCCAGGTCACAAAGGTTTTGAAATTCAAGGCGATCCTTCCATGGATATTATCGAGGCCGCTCGTCGTCGTGATTTTACCATTAACGCCATGAGTATGGACCCGTTGACCGGGGTGGTTTTTGATCCTTTTGGCGGGCTCGAAGATATCAAAAGTCGTAAATTACGAGTTACCGATTCGGCGCATTTTGGCGAAGATGCTTTGCGAGTTTTGCGCGCGGCTCAGTTTGTCTCCAGGTTTAATTTAACTGTTGAGCCGGAAAGTTTTCGGTTGATGCGAGGGGTTGTCGCCGGCCCTGAATTTTATATTGTTCCCGCCGGTAAAAAATCTTCCGAAGAGATTGGTTTGGCGGCCGGGCGTTTTGCCGAGGAGTGGTCAAAACTGTTGCTTAAAGGACAAAAGCCGTCGTGCGGTTTAGAACTTATGCGTCAGTTGGGAATTTTTGAAAAAATTTATCCGGAAATTGCCTCCCAAATTTCCGCCGATGGTGGGGAAGAGAAGTGGCAACAATTAATTAAACGGGTTGACGCTGTTCGACAAGGGTTGGAAGTAAAAGGAAAAGATTTTTCTAAAAATACCAAAGAAATGATTTTGCTTTCAGTTTTTTGTCAAGATTGGGACAAGGCCGTAGCCCGAGAGTTTTTAAATGAAAAGAAATTAACTCTTGATAAAAAAGAGGTTTTGCTTCCAGCCATCGCTTTATCGCGCGAGTTCTGTTCCCTGGATCATAGCGGTGAATTAAATGACAGAGAATTTTCCGGGCATTTAGTTTCGATTTTTGAGCGTTTGGGCGGAATTTCTTCGGAAATATATTTGACCGTTTATGAAACTAATGCTCTTGAATCCGAACAAGAAGAAAAAACAAAAATTGTTTCTCGAGCCAGAGAACTTGTAAAAAAATACGTTCTTAGTGCCACGCCTTTGGTTGGCGGAAAAGATATTTTAGAGATCAAACCCGGTTTTAAACCAGGAAAAGAAATGGGACAAATTATTGAACAAATCAAACAAAAAAGACGAACCGGCGAAATTGTTGATGTTGATGAAGCTAGAGTCGAACTTCGTAAATTATTAAAACTTGAAGATTGACAGGTATAAAAATACCTCGCTAATTTGATTTGCGAGGTATTTTTTTATTTCTTGTTTTTTCTTGCGATTGTTCTAATTACCGCCGCCACAATATACCTCGCCGTTAATCCGTATTTTTCCAACAGCTCTTGCGGCTTGCCAGACTCGCCAAATTTATCTTTGATCCCGACAAACTCCATCGGCACCGGGTGATTAGCTACCACGACTTCGGCTACCGCACTGCCGAGACCACCGGCCACCATATGTTCCTCGACCGTGACGATGACCCCGGTTTTTTTGGCCGATTCGATAATGGTTTTTTTGTCTAACGGTTTGATGGTCGAACAGTTAATAACTCGAACATTTAGTTTGTCTTTGATTTTAAGAATTTCCGCGGCTTTTAAAGCCTCGTAAACTAACGGTCCGGTGGCAATAATTGTGGCCGCGACACCTTCTCTGAAAATTTGCATTCGTCCGACTTCGAACAAAGTCGTGGAACCAGTGAAGATTGGCGAGGCTTCGCGGGCTAGGCGTAAGTAAACCGGACCTTTGATTTTGGCCGCGGCCAGGGTGGCTTTTTTAGCCTCGGCAACATCGCAGGGGGAGAGAATAGTTATTCCCGGAAGTACCCGGGTTAAAGCCAAGTCCTCGAGCATTTGGTGAGTAGCGCCATCCGGACCGACATTTAAACCGGCGTGACTGCCGATGATTTTTACATTGGCATTTTGCAGAGCTATACAGGTTCTGATTTGTTCCCAATTTCGACCCGGTGAAAAAATGGCGTAGCTGGTTATAAAGGGGATTTTGCCGCCCAAGGCCAAGCCGGCGGCGATCGAGGCCATTGATTGTTCAGCAACGCCGAGTTGAATGAATCTTTCTGGGAATTTTTCTTTGAAGGGTAGACAACGAGTAGATTCGGTTAAATCAGCCGAGAGGACAACAATATTTTTATTTTTTTTGGCGGCCTCTAGTAAACCCAAACCAAAGCCGTCGCGCGTGGCGGCGTATTTTAGTCGAGGGATTTCCTTGAGGACAAATGGCATACTTATCTTTTCTGTTTTCGGCGTTTCATTTTGAAACCCAAAGTGATTAATCCGGCAATAATCACGATTGGCAGTAGCAAACCGCCGCCAAGGATTGCAAACCAGATGGCGTAGATGATTAAATTTTGGCCGAGGGCGATAAGGGCTTGGCCGGCTTCTTTAACCGTTGACCACGGGCGGAATTCTTTGCTCGGAATTTTTAATGTTGGTTCTTCGGACAAGGAAACCGAGATGGTCGAATAGCTGGTTAGGTTTTCAAGATATTTGATTCGGCCTTGAAGACTTTCGATTTCTTGTCTGGTTTGGCCCAGATAATTTTGAACATTAAGGATATCCTCGACGGTTACCGCTTTTTTGAGAATCTCGAGATATTCGGCTTCTTGCGCCTTGGAATTTTTCAGGCGAGCTTCGAGATCAGTGTATTCTTCCGTGACATCTTGGCCGCTGGCGGTTTCAGTGTTAACTGCGGTGGCGAGTTTTTTGATTTCGATTAAAGTTTTTTCAAATTCTTTTGTCGTTACTCGCACCGTGATCGAGCCCCATTTTGTTCCATCCTCGCGTTCGTAGAGGGACGAGTCTTGGATGTAACCGCCTGCTCCGGTAACCAATGCTGTAATTTTCACGGCCGATTCGTCAACCGCTTCGACAACAATGTCCAAATATCCGGTTTTGATGATTTTTTGATCAACCTCTGCCGCGGTTTCGCCGGCGGTGCTTCCGTAAAAAGAAGAAAAAGACAGATCCGAGGAAACGACAGAATCATTCATCATTGTTTTTTGAGTGAGAGGAAATTCTGCTGTCTCGACTGCCGGCATTGCTCCGGTTACGGCTGACTGTCGCATGGCAGAGATCGATAAAACCATCGCAACAATGACGACGATCGGAATGAAGACTACGAACCCCGCGATTACTGCGAAAATTATTTTATTTTTTCGTTGCATATGTTTTATTCGTGTTCACTTTTTATTTTTCCTTGTAAGGTTCTTATTTCAGCCAAAGCTTTTCTGCCCTCGGCGCCAACCGGGATTTTGCCGTGCCACTCAAATTTATTTTCCATGAAGTCGATGCCTTTGCCCGGAATCGTGTGAGCAACGATGACCGTTGGTTTTTCAGAAATTTCTTTGGCTCGTTCGATGGCGTTTACAAAATCTCGAATATCATTGCCGGCGCATTCTTCGACATGCAAACCAAAAGCTTTGAATTTTTCGACCAACGGTTCTAGAGGCATGACGGTTTCGGTGTGGCCTTCTATTTGGATGTTGTTGCGATCGATTATAAAAGTGCAGTTGGTAAGTTTGTATTTGGCGGCAAACATTAAAGCTTCCCAGGTTTGGCCTTCTTGAAGTTCCCCGTCAGACATTAAGCAGTAAACGCGCCACTTGGCCTCGTCCATTTTGGCGGCATAAGCCAAACCGGCGGCTTGCGACGAGCCCTCGCCGAGCGGGCCCGAGGTTGATTCAACTCCGGGTAAACACTGAAGTTCAGGGTGGCCTTGAAGTCGGGATCCAAGCTTACGTAAAGTCAAAAGTTCGCTTTTGGGAAAATAGCCGGCGTGAGCCATGGCCGCGTAGCGGGCCGGACAAACATGACCGTTAGATAAAATTAAACGGTCGCGATTTTTCCAATTTGGTTTTTTGGGATTGTGATTTAAAATATGAAAATAAAAAGCCGTAAAGATATCGGCCAAGCCCAAAGATCCGGCCGAATGTCCGGAGCCGGCTTTGATGAGCATTTTAAGAATATCTTCACGGATTTGAACAGCAATTTCTTCTAAGCTTTTAAATTTTCCGTCGTGCAGGGCATGCATAGCCCTTTTATTTTAGCACTCTTTGGGCAAGCGCGCGAGGCGCTTTTTTAAAAGCCACAAATTTTTTATTAAATGTCGACCGGTTTTAATAATTCGAACGCGGCTTTTGTTTCCTTTGGTTCTTTTTTCTTGCCAATTAATTGGCAGTTCTTTTATTTTTAGATGGAAATGTTCGGCTAAAGCCAAAAGTTCGGTGTCAAAAAACCAACTTTCGGATTCCAAGTGTGGTTGTATTTTTTGCCAAGCGTCTTTTTTAAGTCCTTTAAAACCACATTGGCAATCAGTCAGCCGAGATTTTAAAATTTGTCGGGCTGCCAGGTTGTAAAGTTTGGAGTAGAAGGTTCTTCGTTGTGATCTGGAGACTTGAGAAGTTGGAGCCAAGCGATTACCGATAACCAAATCACCATCTTGTAGATTTTCGAGTAGTTGGGGCAGATGTTTTAGGTCAGTGGCCAAATCCGCGTCCATAAAAATTAAAATATCCGCGTTCGAGGAATTCCAGGCTTGTCGGATAACCAGGCCTTTACCCGGTTGGGGAATTTGTAGAAAACGCACCTGTCGATTGGTCTCGGATAGCTTTTTGGCGATCGTTAAAGTTTGGTCAGCAGAGCCATTTTCGGCAATCACCACTTCCCAATTATTTTCAGAGAAATTATTTTTTAAAAAAGCCAGCAACAAATTGATATTTTGTTCCAAGATTTTGGCCTCGTTATAAGCCGGAATGGTTACAGAGAAATTCATAAATCAATAGCCTCGTACACCTCAACTTTTTCATTGGCCGAAACTCTTTCAAACAAACCAGAGTTTTCCAGGTTGCTAATGAATTTTTCGGCGGTTTTAAAACGCTTGTCAATAACTACGGTCCGCGAAGAGAATTCGGAAATTATTTTTGAAACCTCGGGGTCTTCGCCCATGGATAAAGCCCACCAGGTTTTGTAAACCTCTTGATTAAAATCATACATAAAAGTCGGATCCAGTCCAACTAAATAATAATGTTGATCATCTAAATACCAAAGCAGCAGGGAATAGTCCCAGCAATTATGAAAAATAATTTCTTTTTCGGGCACGTTGTTTTGAATCCAAGTTACGGCCGGTTCATAATCAGCAACCCGAAAACCATCGTTGCTATTAGCGATCGATTTGGTTTCATTAAAGGCCAAAAGACCGATAATTAAAAGAATTAACAAAAAAGAAAAGCTTTTTTTGAAAGTTGAATCTTTTAACCAATTTCTGATTGTTGGCCACAATTCTTTTTGCCAAAAGCTCCAAGAATAAACCGCTAACGAGCCGGCCGAAAGAGCTAAAAATGGTACGGCGTATTCAACATAACGAGAAGATTTAAAAGTTAAGACAGAATAGCCACCGGCCAAAAACAGGAAAGCGAAAATTGCGGTGAAATTCGGCTTTTTGTTTTTAAGTGTTAACAGACCGGGGATAAAAAAAGCCACGGTTAACAAGAATAACAAAAAGATCGGTAAACTTGATTCCAAAAATTCTCCGGCGGTTTTTGGAAACCACTCGGTACCAACGGCAATTACCGATTGATAATTTACAATACCGATTTTGAAAATTTCAAAAATGCTGAAATAAATATTTTGTGGAAAATAAGGATTTAAAATTAAACCGCCGGCCAAACCGGCAAAAGTCGCTAAAATATTTAGTCGTTGTTTTTTAAAGCCGTCAAAAATGTTTCTTAACCAAGATTTTGGTTCGAGCAAATGGGCAGTAAGAATTTCGGCCACCAAAAAAGCTCCCAAGGACAAAAGTAGGATTGGCCAACCGTGGTAAAACCAAACAAAAATAAAAGCTGTGGCCAACAAAATTCCGGTTTTCTTTTTATAAATCGCCCAAGTGCCCAAAAGTAATAGGGCGACCGACAAAGACGGGGCTCGGGGTAAAGACATGCGGTGCAAAAAACCTATGGAAAGCGCCGAGGTCAGGACAAACAGGGCCGGGTAGGGGGTTTTTATAGCCTTGAGAGTTAAATAAAGAGCGACAAAAGCTACTAGGCCAAAAACCACGGCCGAAATTTTCATGCCGACCAAAGGATCAAAAAAACTAACAAAAGGAATTAGTGAAACATGATAAAGAATATGGGGATTAACAAAAACTTCTTTTAGACTGGTCCATTGAAACCAAGGAAAAATTTTTATAAAACCATTATCACGAAGCGTGGCCGCCATTTTGGCGTGATAAAAAGAGTCAGGATCAGGGAAACCCGGTCGGACCTCGATGATAATTAACAAAACGGTAATTAATAAAAAGACCGCGGCCGTTAAAATTGTCTCTTTTTTAAACTTCATACATTCTAGAGTTTAACTGAATTTTGATAAAATGAAAATCCGACCTGTTTGATCAGGCCGGATTTTTTTTGATTTTGATTATTCGGTGACGATGATTGTACCGGTTTCTGAGGCGTGATAACTGCAGAAATATTCGTAATTTCCCGGATTGTTGAAATAGCGAATGAAGGAATCATCGGGGTTTAAGGTTCCAGAACCCCACAATAGATCTTCGGATGTGGCCGAGTGTTTTGAAGTTCCTTTGTTAACAAACTTGATAGCTCTACCAGTATCGGCGTTTAAGGAAGTTGGGGAAAAGCCGCTGTCGGTAAGGTTTATAATGTAAGGTGATTTTAAATTTTTGTCATTGTCAATTGAAGCAGCTGATGCGGTTTCTTGAGAAGGAACAAAGTCTGAAGAGTTTTCGATATCTGAACCCATGGTGTAGTTGGAAAAGAAACCATCTGGGACGTCATCGATTTGGGTGTTCCAGCTTGAACCGTAGAGAGCGATGGCCACATTTTCTGAAGTTACCCAACGAAGAGCACCGTTTTCGCCAATGGCATAGGTTTTAGGATCGCTATTTATTTTGATCATTTTGATTCCTGGTTTGTAGGTAACGTTTCCGCCAATTTGAACCTTGCCCAGATCGGCGTCGGTTAACCACTTCACACTATCAAAATCAGAATACCAGGTAAAATAAGTTTTGTCGTTTGGAAAAACGTAACGGAAGCCATCTTTGCCATAGTAATAAACCGCGGATAATGATTGGCCGCGAATAAGATCACCGGCATTAAGATCGGCTAGGGCTGTGGTGGCGGCCTCAGCTGGATGAATGAAATTAAAACTACCGAAGACTAAGGCGATGGCACTAAAAAGAAGGAGAGTTTTTTTAATCATAGGTTTTTAGCCCGGGTTATTTTTTATTGTTTTATTATAGCACAATTAAAGCGGATTTTGAAGAGCCTTTTGTAGATTTTGCCAAGCCTTTTGTGGATTTTGGGCTTTAAATATGGCTGAAGCAAGAGCAAAGCGGCTGGCTCCGGCCTTGATTAGACTGGGGATAAGCTCGGCAGTAATTCCACCATCAACCTCAATTATTAACTCCGGGGCTCGGTTTTTAGCTTCACGGATTTTGTCCAAAATATACTCACCTTCAAATTCCGCGCCGTTGATTCCCGGATGAACACCCATAATTGTTAAGACATCAAGCTCGCCAAGAATCGAATGAATTTCTTCGATTGGTGTTTCTGGATTTATGGCCACACCGGCTTCGATAAAGTGAGTAGTGCGGATTTCTTCGATGATTTTTCCCAGAGGTCTTTCGATCTCGGCGTGGATAATTGCCCGTTTTACATTAGGAACTTTGGCCACCCATTCGGCGATAATCGGTAGGGGGTTATTAACCATGAGGTGTATTTCGAAAGACACTGGAGTTTCTATTTGGGCCACAGCCTCGGCGTCGTGCCAATTAACAACAGGGAAGAGACTGCCGTCGAGAATATCGATTTGGATAGTCGGAGCAAGTTGTTCTTCTATACGTAATCGTTTTTCGAATTCTTGTTTGGAATTAACGAGGATGGTTGGAATTATTTCATTCATATGTGAGGGTAAGGGTGTGTGTGGTAAAAGTGTAAAAAATGTAAAAGTGTAAAATTGGTCTGCCGGCCTCGTAGAAATCGTAAAATCGGCTTGCAGCCTCGTAGAAGTTGTAGAAATCGTAGATTTACGGCTTCTACGAGGTTTCACCACGAAACCAATTTTACACTTTTACTACTCCACCGCGAGTTTCCAGTTTATTAATTCTTCTTAAGTGTCTTTCTTCGCCCGAGAATTTTGTCTCGAGCCAGACTTTAGTAATCTTTTTTATTTCTTCGTCTTCAAGATATCGCCCGGGTAAACACAGGACATTGGCATTATTATCTTCGCGACTAACCTTGGCCGCCCATTCATTATATACGGCTGCCGCTCGAATCCCTTTCACTTTGTTGGCGGCCATACACATTCCGAGGCCACTGCCGCAAAGCAAGAGACCTTTGGTTTCGACTTCGGCAGCCACTCGTTCAGCCACGCGAAAAGCCACTTCCGGATAATCATCTTCAGAGTTCAATTCCGGATTGCTTAGATCAATCACTTCGTAACCATCGGCCGCGAGCCATTCTTTGATTTTTTCTTTGCGCGCCCAGCCGGCATGGTCGGCGCCGAGGTAGAGTTTTTGAGGCATATAGTTGTTATTTTTAAGCCATTGTTTCAATTTTCATCATATTCTATCAAAAGCTTGAGCGCAAACAAAACTTCGTCTTTTAATTTTGCGCGAATCCAAGCCTTTTGTTTTTCGGAAACCAATTCACCCAAGCCATCGAGAATTTTTTTGTCATTTATTTTTTCAAGATTATCTGCGGTCTGACGCAAGAATTTTTTATAAGGCAGGCCGGATCTTTTTGTGACGATTTCTCTGTTTACCGGCCAAAGGTTTTTGGAAAAGAAATAAACATCATAAATATCTCGATTGGTTTTTCCAAGCCGTTCAGACATGGCCACCAATTTATTAGCAAACATGTCTTCTTTGATCATAACCAACATGGAAATCCCCATAAAAGATTTGACCTCGTATTTTGAACCGAAATTTTGCAGATTGATTTCGATTTTGATGTTTTTGGCATTTTTTATTTTCTGATCATATGCGACCACAAAAAGAAAACCAAATCTTTTTTTTCTGGCCTCTTTGACCATGCCGTATTTTTGGCATATTTTTTCGATTTTATCAAAAATTGCTTCGGCTTGCGTTTCGTCGAGCAAATCAAAATCAAGATCGACCGAAAAGCGATCAAGGCCGTAAAACAAATAAGCCGCTGTGCCGCCTTTGAAAACCAAAAAAGGGCCAATCGTCTGATCAGAATAAAGATCTTTCAGAATTTGCAGGAGAAGATTTTTATGAAGGGCGGCATTTAGCATAAATTTATTGTTCAGTTTTGAAATCTCTATAAATTTTTTTCACTGTTTTGTTCATGGTTTTGTTTTTGTAGATCGGTAAGATCTCGAAAACCTTGTCCCAATCGAGCGGTCTTAAATTATCAAAATAATAATTTTTGCTTCGATAAATCGTGTCCAGAAAAGCCCTTTCTTTGGTAGCGATGGCGTATTCTTTGGATTGATCGATTCCCAATGGGTTTATTAAAGTGGCTTTTTTTATCGTTTCAAAAGAATATTTTTGGCCGTCGCAATCAATTTCTCTTTTGACATACGAAGCGACAAAAATTCGCTCGTAATATTGAAAAGTCATTCCAGCCGCCCGCAAAACAGTCTCAAAACTAACATAGGAAGGGCGGAGAATACTGGTAGCCAGTTCGCGGCGATCGTAATTTTTGTCTTTGGCGTACAAACCGCGGCGCAGACGGAGGAGTTTTCCGGTTTTTACATAGTAATCGAGACGGACTTTTACGGTTGTTGGATTGGCGTCGCGCCACAACAAAATCACGTCTTTTATGGAAAAAACGGTTTTTTTTGATCTTAATAAAATATCCAAATATTCACCTTTTCCCATATATTCGTACTGGAAGTAAGGTTTAACCTTACTAACAGTTTAATTATAGCATAAAGTTTGAAATTTGACAAGGCGTAGATAACTTTCATTGACTTCCCAGTAGGGGGGGTAAAATAAAGGGGTAAAAAAATATGAGTGAACAAAATTATTCAGAAAGTCACGATACGGAACTTATAGAAAAACTATTCGCCGCTAACGATCAGGAAAGTACCGAGTTAGAGGCAGATGGTTGGAAATTAGCGCAAGAAGCAAAAAATAGCGAAGGCGGAGGTGTTTGTTTGCCTAATTTTTCTAAAAAAGCAAGAGATGAAAAGAAAAAACCTATCCCCGAAGGTGCGGTGCGAACGGTTTTACAGATAATCAATAAACTTCCCGGTTGGGGATCGGAAACTTGGTATGAAAAACCCGGAGAACATAGAAAAGAAGGTTATAAAACTTTTGTTCAAAAGGTAGAGAAAGGAATGTGGGTAGATATTAAAAAAACCGGTTCGTAAATTTACGAAACTAAAAATGGTCGTTGGTTCGGCCATTTTTTTGCTTTGCCAGAATTTTTGAACGAGTGTTTATTTTACCGAATAATTCTCGGCGGAAAAAATATACTGCTCGACAAATATTTTTTTGAACGGTTCGATGGCGTTAATTTCGTAGAAAACCAGAAGGGCTTCTCGATACTCGTCCTCGTCAATACTGCGATAAGACAAAGGTGCCAAGCCGTGCGCCAATAAAATAGCGTTGGCCATCAGGCGGCTGGTTCGTTTGTTTCCATCTTCGAATGGTTGGATATAAGACAAACCGATCAGAGCTAAAAAAGCTTTGTCATAAGGTGTCTTGGTTTGCGCGATTGTTTTGCATAACCCCTCGACCGCTTCGGCGATTTGATAGATATTGTCCAGCGGTTGATAAATCGAACCGATCACGCCGACAGGTTTTTTACGCAAACCAAAATCAACACCAAGATTTTTTACCAAAATCGCGTGCAACTCTTCCATGTTTTTTCTGTTTAGCGTTTTAAACTGTTTGGCATTTTTGTGAACAAAATCAAAAGCCGCTTTGTGATTTAAGATCATTTGCGTTTCGTCTTTGGTCTTATTCGACGCCACCTTATTTTCTAAAAGTAGTTTTTCAGTATCAAGAAGGGAATAGGTGTTTCCTTCAATTTTTGAGGATTTCCACGAAAGCTCGACAACCAATCGTTCCAATTCTTTTTTTTGGATAGTCTTTGAGATTTTTTTTATCCGTTGTTTATATTGCGCGGTGGCGGACTTTAAGTTTTCTAATTCATTATTGGAAAAAATTTCGTCCGGAAAATCGGAAAACAAATCAAAATTATATTGTTTTTGTCCAAATCGTTTATCCGGTTCAATCGCGCAATACTCCTTAGTGTTGACGCCGGTTAAAATTCGTCCAAGAGTCTTTAAGGAATAAACAGTCGATCTTCCCCCTCCGGAAGTCTTTAAAAGATTAAGTCTAGCCATTTCAGAAAGTGCTCTTTTTATGGTTACGAGCGAGCCTTCCTCTTTCAATATTGTGAGCTCGGAGTGGACTTGCGACGAAGAAAGTTGGTCTTTTTTTAAAAAGATTTCCAGTATTTTTTGTTGTTTCTTATTTAATTTAAGCATATTTTTTAGTAATCGTATCATTTAACTATCTTAATCGTATCATTTTGATACGTAAAAGTCAATTTTAAAACCGTTGTTTTATCCACTTTTGTTCCTCTTCTCTTGTGTTTTTTCACTTTGTCCAGTATACTACTTGTAGTGAACAAAAACAACTTATTATGTCCAATAGAAGTAAAATACTATGTTAAAAGAGATAGTTTCTGGCCAAAAAAAACAAAAAGAACGTTTTTTGTCTTTTTCATACATAAAACGAACCAAAGAACCATTTGCTCAGAAGTGGCTGGATGCGGATTTGATAAAGGTAATTCTCGGACCAAGACGATCCGGAAAGTCGGTTTTTTCCTTCATGCTTTTGAAAGATCGTCCTTTTATGTATTTTAATTTTGACGATGAAATATTGTCGAGCGCAGGCGGTTTGTCTACCGCTGAACTCATGAAAGAGTTGCATGCCGCATATGGACAGATAAAAACAATTCTTTTTGACGAAATTCAAAACCTGCCCAACTGGGAATTGTTTGTCAACCGATTGCATAGGGAAGGGTATAATCTGGTGCTCACCGGATCGAACGCTCACTTGCTTTCAAAAGAGCTTGCTACTCATTTGACTGGTCGGCATATGCCGATAGAAATACTGCCGTTTGACTTTAATGAATTTCTCCGCGCGAAGAAATTTCAAATAGATAAGGAAGACGGTTTTCTTCCGCAACAACACGGTGAACTTTTGAATCTCATGGAAAATTATTTACTGAATGGTGGATTTCCAGAGGTTTGCGTAAGTAACCTCGACCCAAAAGATTATCTTGATGTGTTGTTTGACGCCTTGCTTTTTAAAGATGTGGTTAAGAGGCATAAGGTAAAATTCTCGACCCAAATAGGAAACTTAGGAGCACATCTAATAAACAATTTTGCCAGTCTCTATACAGTTCGGAAGTTGCTTGAAGTTTTGAATTTAAAAAGCGCCACCACAACAGAGAAGTATATAAAATATTTAGAAGAGGCTTACTTATTATTTTCCTTGCTTCGATATTCGCCGAAATCTGTAGATCGTATAAAATCCCCTCGGAAAGTTTACGCCGTTGATAATGGTTTTGTAAGCGCGAAAGCTATTCAACATTCTCCAGATAAAGGAAAACTTATGGAGAACTTGGTTTTCACCGAACTTGTTAAGCGCGGAGTCAAACCAAACAGAGATTTGTTTTATTACAAAACCAGGAATAATCGTGAGGTTGATTTTGTGGTGAGAAAAGGGACCGAAGCAGTCGAGTTGATACAGGTCTGCTATGAATCAATAACTTTAAATATTGAGCAGAGAGAAGCCAGGGCTTTATTTGAAGCTGGCGGTGAATTGTCCTCAAAAAGCGGAAAAGTTCCCAGACTGACCATTCTTACGTGGGATGAAAAACGAGAAACCAAACAAGACAATTTAACAGTGCAATTCGTGCCGTTGTGGAAATGGCTTCTTGATTGAGTTAAAACATAAATTTAAAAACCGATCCTCCCACGATCGGTTTTTGCTTTGCCAGAATTTTTATCCATTTCCGGCATCTGCGGATAACTTTCATTGACTTTACAGTGGGGGGGGGTAAAATGAAGAAGTTAAAATCAATAAAATTTTTTATGTCCAGGTTAACTTTTAGGCAATTTTTGAACATCGGGGCGTTGGAAGAAAAAAATCTTGGAAAAATTTTTCTTCTGGGTTTTTTGTTGCCGCGTTTTAAAAACAGGACGGCTGGAAATTTTGAAGATGATGAAAAAATAAAAAATGAAATTCTTGCGATGAAACCAGAGGGATTTTTTGAAGAACTTGAAAAGGATCTCACGGATCACCCGGAAGAATTCGGTGGTCCCGGACCGGAACGAGTCAGGAAAATCATTGCTGAAGTTAAGGCAATAATTCCAGGAGACGAAGGAAGAGAAGGGAAAATTCGATATTTTTTTTAAAAAACCGATCATTCTCGATCGATTTTTGCTTTACCATAATTTCTACCTGTTTCCAGCTTCTGCGGATAACTTTCATTGACTTCCCGGTGGGGGGGTAAAATGAAAGTGTTTTTTATGAAAGGAAATAAATTAGCGGAAAAATCATTTGAAGGAAGTTTTGGGAGTAAGGAAGCAGTTGATTTTAGTAAAAATAAAGAAAAATTGTCGGTCCCAAAAAATCGCGGCGAATTTATTCAGTCACCAGAGTATACCCAATCCGCTGAAGTTCGGTCCGCGGCTAAAGCGGAATTTAACTCTTTTGTTAGATTTGGACGGATTGACGATGCTTTAAAAACTCGCGACAAATTTAATTTACCACCAGAGTATATCCAATCTGCCGAAGTTCAGTCCGCGGCTAAAGAAGGTGCAATTTTTTATCTTAGAAAAACAGATTCTGATAGGCTTTTTAGATTCTTGGATGAATTTAACTTGCCGTCAGAGTTTTTTCGATCCCCAGAGGTTCAATTATTAGCTAAGAAGATGCTAATTGCCCACTTTGGGCGTGGGTTTTTTTTAGATGCTTCCGAAATTATTGAAAGATGTTACTTGCCGCAAGATGTTATTATGTCACCCGAGGTTCAATCTGCGGCTAAAGAGTTGTTGATTAGAAGTTTTGACAGTTACTCGGCTGATTTGGCTGTCGAATTTCGTAATATTTTCAGTATTTCTCCGGAGATCATTCAATCCAAAGAAGTTCAGTCTGCCGTTAAAGAGACGGCGGTTCTTATTTTGAAAGATCCTCGCGTTTTTCTTCGTTCTCCTTTTGAAGAAAGATTACGTGAGGCGATCGAAATTTGTAACAATTTTGATTTACAACCAGAGATTGTTCAATCCGCGGCCGTGGAAGCAATTATTTATTATCTCAACGGAGATGAGTCTGAAGCTTACTTTTATGCCAAACAAATTTTAGATAAATTCAACTTGCTACCAGAAGTTATCAAATCCCCAGAGGTCCAATCAGCAGCCAAGAAGCAATTGATCAAAAAACTTAAAAGAGGACTAGGAATAGAAGCTATTGAAATTCGTGACAAATTTAACTTAACACCAGAGGTCATTCTATCCCCCGATGTTCGATCCGCGGCTTTGGCAGGGTTGGAAGAGCATCAAAAATTTGATCGTTATGGTGACCACAGGGACGCAAAAGAAATTTGCAACGGATTCAATTTACGTCCGCCGGAATGGCTAGAGGGTTCTATAAAACCTCACGAAAAAATTCACACAGACACATTTTTAGACAAACTCTCAAAAAAATTAAGAAATAAAGGCAAGAGCTCCAAATCTAAATGAAAACCGCCGGCGTTAGCCGGTTTTTTCACATGCGGATAACTTTCATTGACTTTACGGTGGGGGGGTAAACTTAAAGAACTAAAAAATATTTTATAAATTTATGGGACATGATTCTTTTGACGTCGCAGCAGCCGATGCTGTCGAACTGGCTGCTTATAAAGAGGCAGAGGCAAAAAAGGCAGAATCTGAATCTTTAACAAGTCAAACACGGGCCGGTGAAATAGAACCGGACGAAGCGTCTAAACAAGTGGTCGAAGCTGCTTCGCAAGAGTTTTGGACAGCCTTTGATCAATATGTTTTAGCTGTTCGCTCTGGTGATACAGCAGCCGTGGCACCTAGTCGTAATCAGCATAGATTTAAGTTTCTGAACGTTGGTTTTAATGAAAAAGAATTAGCGCCCGAAGTGAAGGGGGTCAGAGAAGGTTATTGGGAAAGGCTTTTTGATTCAGAAAAAGAAAAAAGAAAAATTCCCAAAGGAGAAAACATCGGAGAAGCCAAGATAATATTCGACAGGCTTTTGTATGAAAGAATAATTCCACCGGAGGTTCAGATAGAAGAATAAATCAGAAAACTTTTATAAAAAAACAGCCGAATCAATTTGATCCGGCTGTTTTGTTTTCCCCAATTTTTGTTGACTTTTTAGTTGGAGAGGGTAATATAAAGACATTAAAAATAGTTTTAATATTTATGAAAAATCAAGAAGGTGGCGGACAGAGTCCTGGGTTTGATCAAGTCGGCGAAACACCGTCAGAATTTAGCTGGAGAACCTCTCGGAGTTCTTTAAAAAGCCCCAAAGCAAAACCTGTCTTAGGATCGTTGGAAAACTTTGGTTTGGAAGAAATACAAAAACACCAAGAAAAAATGGGAAAAAAGGAAAGCTAATAATTTAGTTAGAAATAAAACCGATCGTCTCCCGATCGGTTTTGTTTTCCCCAATTTTTGTTGACTTTTTAGTGGGGGGGTAAAATTGAGATATTAAAATTAACACTAATTTAAAAAATATGGCAGAAAGACCATCACCTAGCCCCGAAGAACTTCTTTTTGGTCAGGAGACACTAAAAGCGGCAGAAACTAAAACAGCTTTAGGCGCACCAAAAACAGCAGAGCGGTGGTGTAACCTTTTTAAAGCATTGTCAGGAAGAGATGTTTATAAGTTTATGAATTGGGGAGACAAAGAAGAGTCAGAAAAATTGTTAACTTTCTCGGAGTTTAGTGAAAGAGGGATTAGAACTAAGACGTCACAGGAGGATTTACCGTTAATTTTAGCTATAAATAAAATGATCAAGAAGACTGAGTGAAGAATTTTGAGAAAAAGTTTAGAAACAACCGAGGGTTCAGTTGTTTTTAATTTGTCATTTTTGCTTACAAATGTTATGATTTTTGAGCAAAATTCTTTTAAACCCCTTTAACCTTTTTCACCCTTTAAATTATGTCCGATAGACCAAATTTCCCTCAAATTGAGGAAGAACTTCTTAAAAACTGGGAAGCTGAAAAGATTTTTGAACAAACTTTGGCTAAAGACGCGCCCAAAGGTCGTTTTGTTTTTTTCGAAGGGCCGCCGACGGCTAATGGTCGCCCGGGTATTCACCATGTCGAGGCTCGGGCTTTTAAGGATTGTATTTTGCGTTATCGCACCATGCAAGGGTATTTGGTTGATCGTAAAGGCGGTTGGGACACTCATGGTTTGCCGGTCGAAATTGAGGTGGAAAAACAACTCGGTTTTTCCGGCAAAAAAGATATTGAAGAATTTGGTATCGAGCCGTTTAACAAAAAATGTCGCGAGAGTGTTTGGAGGTATCTAGAGGACTGGCAGAAAATTACCAAACGCATTGGTTTTTGGCTTGACCTCGAAAAACCATATGTCACTTATCACTCGGAATATGTCGAGTCGTTATGGTGGATCATAAAACAAATTTGGGACAAAGGCCTGTTGTATCAAGATTATAAAGTTGTTCCTCATTGTCCGCGTTGTGGCACCTCGTTGTCGTCGCACGAGCTGGCTCAGGGTTATAAAGAAGTCGAGGATCCGGCGATTTATATTAAATTCAAAGTGACAAAATTGGTTGACGGTTCGGTTCCGGCCGAGCCGGAGTTTTTGGTGGCTTGGACAACTACACCGTGGACGCTTCCGGCCAATGTGGCTTTGGCGGTTGGGGCGAATATTCAGTATGTCAAAGTAAAAAATAACGGCGTTTATTTTTGGGTTGCCAAATCGCGCGTCGAGGAATCGACTCAAGGTGATTACGAAATTGTCGACGAAAAAGAAGGATCGCATTTGGTTGGCATGGAATACGAACCGCTTTTTGATTTTTCAAAAAAGAAAATGGAGGGAACCGACGAAGGAAAAAAACGAGCTTGGTATGTTGTGCCGGCCGATTTTGTCTCGCTTGAAGACGGATCCGGTATTGTTCACACCGCGGTCATGTATGGCGTCGAAGATTTTGAGCTCGGACAAAAACTCGGTTTGCCAAAAAATCATTTGGTTGAACTAGATGGCACCATGAGCAAAGAGTGCGGCGAGTTTGCCGGATTGTTTGTTAAAGACGCTGATCCGAAAATCATGGAAAATTTGACGACCCGAGGTTTGGTTTTGGCGCAAGAAAAAATCAAACACACTTATCCATTTTGCTGGCGCTGTAAAGCTCCGTTAATTTATTACGCCAAAGATTCTTGGTACATCAAAGTCAGTTCTTTGCGCGATAAGTTGATCGAGGGCAATGACCAAATTCACTGGGAGCCGGATTACATCAAAGATGGCCGTTTTGGCGAGTGGTTGCGTGAAGTGAAAGACTGGGCTTTTTCTCGTGAACGTTATTGGGGCACGCCATTGCCGATTTGGGTTTGCGATTGCGGCGAAAAAACTTGTATTGGAAGTTTTGAAGAACTCCGCGCTCGCGCTACCGATACCCTCCCTTCGGGGGAGGGCCAGGGAGGGGTGTTTGACCCACATAGACCGTTTGTAGATGGTATTTTGTTGAATTGCGACAAATGCGGCGGACAAATGAAACGCGTCCCCGAAGTTTGTGATGTCTGGTTTGACTCCGGTTGTATGCCGTTTGCCCAATGGCATTATCCATTTGAAAATAAAGAAAAGATCGATGAAGGAATCGCTTATCCGGCCGATTATATTTCCGAGGCCATTGATCAAACTCGCGGTTGGTTTTATACATTGCTGGCCGTGGCGACTTTGCTCGGCAAAGAGCGCCCATACAAAAATGTCATCTGCCTCGGGCATGTCCTCGACGCCAAAGGGAAGAAGATGTCAAAGTCGATCGGCAATGTTGTCGACCCTGTCGAGACAATAAACAAGTATGGTGCAGACGCGGTGCGTTGGTACATGTATTCCATTAACCAACCGGGCGACTCCAAACGGTTTGATTTGAAAACTCTCGACGAAATGATTAAAAAAGTTTTCATGATTCTTTGGAATGTCATGACTTTTTATGAATTGTATGAAGGGGGGGAAAGTGGGTTAAACTCGCCTACGCCACGCTTCGGCGAAGCTAAGGGAGGGAAAGAGAAGGAAAGTGTTTTGGATCGTTGGGCGCTTGCTCGTCTTAATCAATTAATAAAAGATTCGACAGAGCAGCTCGAGAACTACAAAGTAACTGAGTCTGTTCGGGCGATCGCTGATTTTATAAATGATCTTTCGACTTGGTTTGTTCGCCGTAGTCGCGATCGTTTCAAGGGAACCGATGAGGCTGATAAGGCCGCGGCTATCGCGACTCTTCGCGAGTGTTTGCTTGGCATCACCAAGCTCATGGCTCCGTTCGCCCCGTTTTTATCTGACGCGATTTATTTGCGAATGCACGGCGGAAAAGCTTCGGTTCACCTCGACGGGTGGCCGATTGTTGATCAAGCCATGCTTCATGAAAAATTACTCGAACGCATGGCCAGAGCCCGTTCTGTTGTCTCGAAAATCCTCGAAAAGCGCGCCGAGTCCGGTCGCCCGGTTCGCCAGCCGCTCGCTTCGGCAACCGTTTGGTTGCCTGAAGGCGAGCTCGATGCAGAGCTTGTCGAGATTATTAAGGACGAGGTCAATGTAAAAATCGTGGCGATCGAAAAAGGTGAGTACAATGTCGAACTCGATGTTAATTTGACGCCCGAACTGCTCCGCGAAGGCATGGCCCGCGACATTGTCCGTCGCGTCAACGAAATGCGCAAAGGCAACAAACTGACAATCGCCAACCGCATCGAACTTTACTTTGAATCAGCCGACGAGGAAGCCAAAAAAATGATTTCCGAACACGAAGAAACCATTCGTCTCGGCACTCTTTCAAACAATGTCCGCACCACCGGCGAACGGCCGGAGATTTTTGAATCGTTCCGGTTGAACGAGTGTGATGTGGTGGTGGGGTTTTTGGTTTTAGGGGATAGGGGTTAGGGGACAAGGAGGGAAGAATTTTTTCAAGAAAAAGATCTGGTTTTTTCCAGATCTTTTTAAATAATCCCCAACCATCCCTATCCCCTATCCCCTATCCCCTGTATAATTAAAACACTATGCCAACTGATATTTTCCGATTATTCACTTCACTCGGTCTTTCCGAAACCGAGACCAAAGTTTATTTTGCCAGTCTTAACCTTGGCCCGGCCCCGGTGCAAGACATCGCCAAAAAAGCCGGCCTGTCGCGAACGGCGACTTATGCGAATGTCGAGTCTTTGCAAAATCGCGGGTTGATGTCGACACATGAGCGCGGCAAAAAAACCGTCTTTGCCGCCGAGGAGCCGGAGCGGGCACTCGCTCATTTTAAAGAGCAAGTACATGACATGCAAGAAAAGCTCGACACTTTGAATAATATTTTGCCTGAAATAAAATTAATGTCTGGTGGTGAGCGACCAGCGGTTAGGTTTTATGAGGGCACAGAAGCCATGAGCGCTCTTTATAATGATGTGTATTCTGTTAACCCGGATTCGCTTCGTGAAGTTTCGAATTTGGACGATGTTAGTAAACTTTTAGATCTCGAAGTTTTGCAGGAGGCAAAAAAAGTTTTAGATCCTAGTAAAATTAAAATTAAAGTTCTTCATATCGGGGAATTAAAATCTAAACGGGAGGGCGTTGAGTGTTATTTTGTTGAAAAAGAAAAGTTTGGGAAATTCCACGGTGATATTTGGATTTATGGAAATCGCGTAGCCTTCATTTCTTTCATTGGAAAGATGATGACTGTTATTTTGGAAAATAAAGAATTTGCCGACACGGCAAAATTTGTGTTTGATGTGGCTTGTAGCGCCGCGGAAAAAGAATAAAAATAAAACCACCCGGACACGCCGACGCTCGAGGGAGCGATCGGCGGCCGGGGGTCGAGGTTGCCTAGGTGCCCATGTCTACCTCCGGGAAGGGGTTGGGCGAACGCCGGATCGTCCACGCGCCGGTGGCGTCGTGGTGGGTCCAGATGCGGGAGCCGCGAATGACCGCGCGGGCGGTGAGGCTCTTGCTGGTCATCTCGACTCTCCTTCGCCCTCTTCCCAGAGGGACTGTTGAGCACCTCCCAGAACGAGGGGGGGTGCTAGGTGTTCACGGTGATCTCCTGGCCGTCATGGCCGGGGGTGGTGATGTGACCCTTTCCGCAAGAAAACGCGGTTGGGCCGTGTTGCCCTTTGAAACCCAGCCGGAGGCCAAGTCTTTCAGAGCGACAAGCAACTATATCACAAATAAGAAACATTGTCAAGACCGCCATTACAACAAAAAAAAGCCTAAAAATCCTGTTTGTCCACTAATGGTGGACATTTTTTTTGGCTAAAATTGGTGAAGAAGTCGGTTTTGAGCCTCTGACCCTTGACAAATCTTTTTAGCTATGATAGAGTGCTTTGTTCGATGCTCATGAACACAGCGATTGAGCGAAGAACCTTAAAAAAGCAACAAAAATAGGCTTTGCCTAATATCTAGACTGTTCGATTGTGGAACTCATCCAGATTTTGACTTGCCGGTGGCTTGCCCGCCGGCGCCCGAGACTGCCTTCGACGATCCGGACAGATCATTACTTTTTAAAAGTTTGATGATTTGAACCAGTTAGCGACGATTAAAAGCGTCTGCTACAGAAATCGAAACGGAAATCTCTGAGAGAGAAAAGATAAGCCGTTTCGGATTCTGGAGCAGTACGTTAAGCCCATCTCCCAGAAGGGTAGAAATGCAAGCGTGGCATTTCTTCGACCCAAGTCTTACCTAGTACCTTGTGCTGACACCCGCGACTTCTCCAACAAGGAGGTTATTTCGTGGGGATCATCTGGACTAGGAAGAAGATGGCTTGTGGCCATCGCTTGCGCCAAGGCGCCTTGGCAAAAGCACACGCAATGTTTTGTGTCATTTCGTTCCTGAGTTTCCTTGCAGACCGTGACAGATGTTTGGCCAACATCCAGTGACCGGCGCAAGGCAATAACCGCCTGGACAGCGGAAAAACTCGGAACATCCCAAAATCCTTTCACGAGGTGACAAGTCCCCTGAGGCCCAAAGCCTCAGGCAACTCCCTTTCGCGCGTCCGACCCCGGCCAACTTGGTCGCGCGAATTTCTCCTGCCGATAACTCCATGCTTGTCGTGAACTCGAGCGAAGCGAGTAGTTCACGGCTGTTATCATCAGAAGAGATTGAAAAATCGTAAGTTCCAAGCGCGTAAGCACCAAGCTCCAAGAAGGAGACATCTTCTTAAAGGAAGAAACAACCATCTTGGTACTTGGAACTTAATACCTTGGAACTTAATAACAATATGCTTTATCCCATCGCTTACATTATTTCCGCCGTGGCCACTTTGGCCGTGCTGACTGGATTGAGTTAATTTAGTCAGACCCGGAAATTTGTTCATCGCTAACTTTTGAAAATCATCTTGGCCCCAGAACCTGATGGTTAGTAGAAAGCTGAGTGATGAACAAATTTCCGGGAATCGAAAAAAATATCTAGGTAGCTGCCTGATTAATCTGGGGACTTCTGGTTTGAGGTCTCTTTTAATTTGTCGGTGTTTGTCTAATTTTTCAAAAATTTGAAAAATTTGACGAGCGCCGAAAAGAGTCGTCGTAAACCTGACGGGAGTCAGGAACGTCAATCTCTTGGCTCGAAGGAGTACTTCATGTTTGATCCCGAGTTCAAGTGTATAGTCTGGTGCTTCGTCTCTGGCTTCTTTGCATTCTGCTTTGGAGTCGCTGTGGGTGCGTGCGCGCTCATGAGTGTGCTCTCTCCTCTTCCCCTGCCATGAGTGTAGGGACCCGTTCAAGGCTCTTAATTTTTTAAGATTCTTGATCGGGTGCACGTTGCGCTCGGTTTTTCAAACCTTGGGGGGATCATGAGAAACCTTGGTATCATCTGGTATTTTTTGTTCAATATTTGGATGTGTCTGGCCTGGGACTACTACGTCCTGCACGGAGCCCGAACTCGCCGGGTCGTGGAATGGGTCCATACCATCACTGAGTANNGAAACCTGGTTCACCACCAGCCCGGAGGAGATCCTTCGGAGCCAGCGGCCTCAAAAGCCACTGGTGGTGGTAACACGGAGAGACGGCGAAGTGATTCGCCGTCGAGTACGCGCCAGGTAGAGCAATGTTCAACCTTCTTCTTTGTCGAGAAACTAACTCGACAGCTCCTCTCCCTTGATCAAGTTTTGGTCAAAAGAGAGAAGTGATTCAAACCCTTTCCAGGAGTCTAAAGTGGAGTACACCCTTTTTGTGCCCAAGTCCCGTCGTCTTAGTGTGTGGTATTTGGGTGTTCAGCCGCGCGAGTCCTTCGTCTATCCGGGTCAACGAGTATTGGTTCAGGGAACTTTGTCCGAGCTGATTGCTTTCGTCAGGAAGCAATTCGGACAGACCTCTGTGCCACATCTTTTGACCCTGGTGGCCGAGCTCCAGCTTGGTTTGTGACCCGTCTTCTTTCCCGTCGAGAACAGAACTCGACGGCAGCCAAGAGTTGGTTTTTTAAGAAAATCATTTCTTGGTTGCCTGCCAGCGAGACCTTGGTGAGGTTCACCCCCACCTCATCGAGGCTCGCGGCAAAGCACAAGTTTTTAAAGTGATCCTCGGGCTTCCCTTGGTAAGCCTATTTCGGTGGACGGGTCTAGTACTCGTCGGGATCACGCCAGACATCGGGATTGCGTCCCTCTAAGGCTAAGGCCAAGTCTGGTAAAGCGACCGCGCAATGGCGACAAGGGCGCCGCGCATAAAGAAAAAGCCAGTTTCACGGAGCCAGGATCTGTCCTCGGCGAAGGAACGAAGCAGATGAACGCAACATCTGACTCACAGCTTTTTCAACCAACCCATTCTCTTCCTCTTTACCCGGAGGTTCGGCCCAGCTCGAGGGGCAGACGTTTCGAGCACCTTTCGCCGTGGAGTCAGTATGTATTCCACGGCGACTCCCTTCCGTTGATAAAGAAATTTGTCAAGGGAAGGGAGTCTGACAGAAACCAACCACAACCCCGGGAGACACCATGCGCAACACCAACTCCGCCCACCCCCTCAGCATCAACGCCGAGATCGGCATCCAGCTGGATCGCGCCGTCCGGCCGGCTCGCAGGAGCCTGGCCATCGCCGAGGTCCGGGTGGTCGCGGTCGAGGTAGTGGTCCTCGACACCGCCGACGCCTTCAAGGCCGCCGACGCCGCCCTCCAGCGGCTCTCGGCCAAGCAGGCCCCGGCCGAGGAGATCGCCGCCGCGGAAGCGGCCCGGCGCGAGGCCCTGGCGGCCAAGCGCCTGGCGGCCAAGCGGTTGGCCTTCGAGCGCGGCTTGCGCGAGCAGGCCGATCGGCGACTGAGCGAAGCCGAGGTCTACCTCGACTACCTCAGCTTGTCGGTCGAGCCTGTCACCCGCCGCCTGACGGCGCCGCTGAGCCGCGAGCAGTCGGTCATGGCCGAGGCCCTGCGGCGCGCCGGAGTCGATCCGGTCAGCGCTCGCCAGGCCGCGACCGCGCCGGCCAAGTAACAACCTCATGTTTTTCTGTTCAACCCCAACCTCAACCCAAACATCGGAGGTCCGGCCCAGCTCGAGGGGTAGTCGTCTCGAGCACCTTCCGCCGTGGAGTCGGTACGTATTCCACGGCGACTCCCTTTCTTTAATCACTTTTAATGGTTGGAGGAAGGGAGTTTTGGTATAATTGTCTGAACCAGGATTTCTAGGATTTTAAAGATTAACAGGATTTTGGTGTGGTAAAAATTATGAATATCGAAAAAACACTTTTAATCGTTCCGGCTAATGACGCCGAAGCCGCGATGATTATTCAACTGGCGAAAAAAATAAAATTGCCGATGGTTATCTCTCATCAACCTCATGGCGCGACTTTAGATCGCGAGCCGGGAGTTTTGGAAAAAATAAAAATCAGCGGGGCGCGGCGCGTAGTTATTGTGGAAATTCCTGGAGTGAAGACCGAAGAGAAAATAAAAAAACTCGGCGTACAAATAAAAATTATTGATCATCATCATTATCAAAATTTGAATCGCAAAAAAATAAAATCTTCTCTTGAACAATTTTTACAAATGTTTAATCTCACGGACGCGCGCCTCGAGTCGCTTGGTTTTTCGTCTCGATTGGTTCGCGGTATTGGAATTCAAGATCGAGGTTTTGTCAACGGACTGGAACGCGCCGGTTATTCAAAAGATGAAATCAAAAAAGTTTTCGCTTATCAGAAAAAGTTATTGCGACCGTTCATTGATCCGACTGAAGAAAAAAAATATGAGCTGGCCGCTCAAGCCGCTTGGAAAAATCGGAAGGAGTGGAACGGTTACGCGATCGTTATTGGACAAACTAAAGAGGGTTTCCGCCGCCACCTTTCGGCTCATGTTTATCAAAAACTCGGCCGAGTTGTTTCGATCATTTTAGACGAACGCGGTCGCGGTGTGATCTCGGTTCAAGATTCACCAGCAGCCGCTCGTCTGTTCAAAAAATTTGGCGGCTTCACTTTTGGGGAAAAAGGGAATTGGGGGTATAAGAACGGGCGAGGGAAGAGGAAAGTGTCTCTAGACGATGTAAAAAAAGAGCTCGAATGAGCTCTTTTTTGAAACTTTATAAAGTTTTCGATTTTTGACTAACTTTATAAAGTTTGTTATAATTCGATTATGTTAAATTTATGACTATTCGACAAAAATTAGAAATTATCCAAAAAACTTTAGGTCTGACCCAAACCAAGCTGGCGGAAAAGTTGGGGGTGTCTTTTGTGGCTCTCAACAATTGGTGGACCGGCAAGTCCGAACCTCGACAAAAAAGCTTGGCGGCTATCGACGATTTGTTTTTGGAAGTCACCGGCCAAAAACAAATCCCCGGCGACCAACTAATCGCCAAAAAACAAATTTTAAAGAGGAAATCTTCGAAGTATAAAAACATTGTAAACGAAATTATTAAACATCCCGATATCCGCGATCAGTTTATTTTGAAATTGACTTATCACAGCAATCGCATTGAAGGCAGTACTTTGTCCGAACCGGACACGGCGGCCATTTTGTTTGACAACACCGCCTTGCCAGACAAAAGTTTAATCGAACAGTTGGAAGCCAAAAATCATCAAACAGCGTTGCTTTTTTTGTTTGGCTATCTTGCCAAGAAGCAAAAAATCGATAAAAATTTTATTTTAAAACTGCACGGAATTTTAATGAATGGAGTTCGATCAGACGCCGGTTTTTATCGCCGTCATGCTGTTAGATTGGTCGGTGTTAATTTACCAACAGCAAATTGTCTAAAAATTCCCGATTTGTTTCCTGCTGTTGTTTCCGGAGCCTTTAAAAAAACTTCAGATATAATAAATTTATCGGCCAAGGTCCATAGCGAGTTTGAGCAAATTCACCCGTTTTCCGATGGGAATGGCCGTGTTGGCCGTTTGTTTATGAACGCCATGTTGCTCAAAGAAAATTTTGCTCCGGCCATTATTCGCCAAGAAAACAAACGACTTTATTACACCTATCTTTATAAAGCTCAAACCAAAGGCGACCATAGCCAGTTGGAAGATTTTTTGTGTGATGCTGTTTTAGAAGGTTTTAAAATTTTGGAACGAGAGAATATAAAATAGAAAATTTTCAAAGTAAAAAATAAAAAAGAGCTTATAAAAGCTCTTTTTTTAATTCCCTATCTTGACTTTTTATTCAAATTAATGTATAAAAAGCAGTCGCCTCGAGTGAGGCAACGCCGCCAGACAGCTGCCTGGCACCGCGCGCGAGCGGTTTCTCGCGCGTTCGTTCTATGCTCCAAAGATGAGAAAGTTGCGATCGTGACAGAAACGATTGTGGCTTTCGGGTTTTGGGGTGTGGAGGAAAGATGTCGAAGGAACTTGGGATTTTTATCCCGGCGTGGCTCAAGCAGATCATCGAGCGCGCCGATCAGTTTTCTGAGGCCGGTATTCACGGCCTCATGGATCACCATGTGGTCACAGAGCCGCTCGGTGTGGCTTTGTCCGATGGTCGGATCGTGCCCGAAGTGGTCGCCGACCTCCTCGCCGGCCGCCTCGTCCGGCGCGACGAGCCGATCACCTTGGCCGTGCCCGCCATCATCGTTCCGAACCGGCGCGTCCTGACAGCGAGTCAACTTCGCCGGGCCCAGGCCAGGATCCTCTTCGAGCGCGGCTTCAACCAAGGTGTCCGCGGTACGACGGCAAAGACCCTCGCCCAGTACCTCAGGGCGATTCCGCCCGTCCCGGACTTCCTGTTCGCGGACGACCTCGAACTCCCGCTCCTCTTTCTGGCCGACCCGCGGCTCGGCATCACCAAGTCGTGCGGTCTACTCGGTATCAAATACCTCGGGTTCGACTACGACGACCAGAGTGTCGAGCCCTGGGACGATCGCCACCGCGATCCGGCTGGGCCCTTCTGGTTCCGTTGTCACGACGGCCGACCCAACCACAAATGCAAGCCGGAGGACTGCCGAGACGAATGTGTCGGCAACCGTCTGGCCGGCACGGCCATGACTGGCATCATGGCCTACGTACAGAAGCCGGACATCGTGAAGGAAGGTGAACACATCATCGACCTCCCGGGTTCTGTGGACCGCGGCGACCGTGCCGACTGCGCCTGCCTCGAGGTCTGGGGCGGCCGGTCCAGGCTCAGCCTGGGCAGGTGCTCATGGGTTGCCGGGCCCTCCTGCGGTTCGCTCGTCCTCCGCCGGGAGTGCTAGCAACTCGACCCTTGGATCTTTACTTCTTTTCCGATCCTTTTCTCTTTGCGCCGGACATTGGAGGTTCCGGCGCGTTTTTGTTATAATAATTTTGAAAGTAGGGTAATGTGTTCTGCTTTTTGTAAAGAGTAGCACCCCCGAAATTCTCGAAAGAGCTATCGCCAGAACTTTGAGTTTAGTAAAACACAAAGGTGCGCGATTCTGACGAGGCACTCCTTGTCACGCTCTGGTGGAAAAAAATCCCAAATGAAATTCAGAGTTGACCGCAAAGCGGAAAACTCAGTGATCAAGACGGGGTGTGACAATAAGGAGGTTCTGTGGACCGCGACAACCGTGCCAACTGCGCCTACCTCGAAGTCTGGGACGGCCAGTCCAAGCTCAACCTGAACAGGAACTCATGGATTGCCGAGCCCTCCTGCGGTTCGCTCGTCCTCCGCCGGGACTGCCAAATCAAAACACCCCGCCTCTTGCGAGAGACGGGGCGTTTGTTTACACCGACCTTAGCCATCCACCCAGCATTTGTCCGATTTTTTGCAGTTTTTCTTGAAACTCCAAATATTGGTTACTGCTTATAAGATCAGTTTCTTTTGATAGCCGAAACAAAATTTTTATCGTGTCATTTTTTTTTGATAGCCGATTCCAATGGTATGATTTTTTCTTGTTTTTTTGCTCGTCCTGCTTGGATGATATTAAGCAATAAATCCAGAGCTGTTTGTTCCAACTGTCCGCCTAATGTATATTTTTCCGTTTTTGGAAATTTGCGTCGCAGTAAGTGTATGTCTTTCAATAAGTTAAAAGACAAAGTAAAAACCGGAGTTTCATTTATTTCTTGCATATATGTTTGATCGAATTATTTCATTGGAAAATTTATTTTCAGCTTGGTATGAATTCAGATGCGGCAAACGAAACCGGTCGGATGTTCAAAAGTTTGAACAGAACCTTGAGGATAATATTTTTGCCATTCACGAAGATTTGAAAAACGGAAATTATCATCACGCCGATTATCATCGTTTCCATGTTTTTGATCCCAAGCATCGGATTATTCATAAAGCCATAGTTCGTGATCGTCTTGTTCATCACGCCGTTTATCGCGTCCTTTTGCCGATTTTTGAGAAGGGTTTTATTTTTGACAGTTATTCCTGTCGTATCGGCAAAGGCACGCACGCGGCCGTGCGACGGTTGGAAAAAATTGCTCGTCAGGTTAGTAAAAATTATTCCTCGTCGTGTTTCGCTCTTAAATTCGATATCAAAAAATTCTTTGACTCGGTGGATCACGAGATTCTGTTGGATGCTTTGCGGCGAAAAGTGACCAATACAAAAACTCTCGAGTTACTGTCCGAGATAGTTGGAAGTTTTCAAGTTGAAATTGTGCCAGCTCTTCGGCCGGGCTCAGAGCCCTTCGGGTTTTCGGAGGCCTCAAACCCTCGGGGGGGGGCTAGAAGAAATCGCCAGATCGCACGGTTTGCCGATTGGAAATTTAACCTCACAGTTGTTTGCTAATGTTTATTTGGACACGTTTGATCATTTTATTAAAGATGAACTGAAAATAAAATATTATCTTCGTTATACCGATGACGCGATTATTTTATCGGATAACCAAGAGTTTCTTTTTTCGCTTATTCCGATTATCAAACAATGGTTGGAAAAAGAAAGACGACTGGTTTTACATCCCGGAAAAACTTCGGTTAGAAAATTTCGACAAGGTTTTGATTTTCTCGGTTATGTTATTTTACCGCATTATTCGGTTTTGCGGACAAAGACAAAAAAGCGAATGTTGAAACGAGTGGACAAAAGCAATCTAACTTCGTATTTGGGGTTGTTGAGGCATTGTAATGGGTTTAGGTTAGAAAAGCGAATATTCAGAAAGTTTAAAAACGACTAATTTAAGCCATTTTTTCAGTTTCTTTTATTGACAAAAACGCCAATCTGTGGTATTCTTGCTAGTCTAAAATAAGCTAAACCAAGCAGTTGCTTGGTAAACAAACCTAATATATTTATGTTTAAAAAACTTTTCATTGCTTTTGTCGCTATGAGTATGGCTGTGCAAACAGTTGTGCCTTTTGCGGCTCAGGCTCAATCCGGCTCTTGGAGCCAACTTCAGGCCACCGCGGCTTGGGTTTACGACGATTATAAAGTTGAACGTTTGGATTTTAGTGACGCCGCTTTTGCCGGCCCTTTGTCTTTGGGCGAAAACGTGGTCATCGCTAAAGCCGCCGGTTATTGTTTAACCGTTGCCGGTTGTGAGCGTTACGATTTGTATTCTTTAAAAAATGGTCTGGCCATGTTTTTAGGTAACGTACCTCACGAGACTGTTGACGAGGAACGTTTCTTAGACAACGGCCGCGATTTTGTTTATATCAATTCGACCAACGAAGAAAATAATCGTTGGGACGTGATTGATCTTGATTTGGAAACCGGAACGGAAAATGTTTTGCTCGACGAGGTTTTTATCGATGGTGTGCAAGATATTGATGTTGTAAAAGATAGTGGTAAATATTATTTTAACCCTTCTCTTAATTGGAACAATCATTCAGGTTTTGTTAATGCGGTTATTTATGAATACGTTCAGACCTCTGATTCGGTAAAAATAGTAACCAACAGCTACAATCAACAAAACGATGATTTTCAAGATATTTATAACGGAAAGATTTTGTCAAAAATGACTTTTGATTCCGGTTACAAACAACTTTGGGTTTATGATACTGCCGCTGATCCCAGAACCATGGAAGCTGTTCCTGGAACTTGGACCTCGAAAAATGAAGATATTGTCGGCGCTCACTTTCGAGCCGATGGCACTATCGAATTTTTCGACATGTATCAGCGCTACATTTTTGACGGTCAGTCGACCGTGGCTCAAGGCGATAATTTGAGTTGGTACCGAACTCGTGATGAGTCTTTGCAAGTGGTTAACAGCCGCATGGCTTGGCTCGATTCGAACGACCAATTACATTTAAGCGGTGTTGATGTTGATTTGGATCTTGGCACCATTGGCTACCCCAGCCTTTTCAAACTTACAGAAAATTCCTTTTTCTATGCTTCTGGTAATCAGGGCAAGAAATATGATTTTGCCACCGGTTTGACCACCACCTATCCCTTTGTTGTCACCGACGTTTTGGATAACGCCATGGTTGGTGAAGACGCTTCGGGTAATATTTGGTACAAAAATACCGAGTCCGGTCGCCAGATTAATCTTGGATTTGGTTCGGGGGCGGTGATTTCTGACAGTATGCACGTCTATTGGCTGGGTGTTGACGGAGAGGTTTATGAAGCCACTTTGTCTTTAAATGCCATGACCGGCACTTCGGAAATTGCGGCCGTAAAAATTTCTGGCGATTCACGTGTTTATTTGGTACTTGATGACACGGCTTTCTGGATAACAAATGAAGAAGTATATTTTACTTGGTTTAATAGCTGGGCCGATGTGACCACGGTTTCTGCCACTGCCTTTAGTTCTTACAAACAAGGTGGCCAGGCCACCTTTGCTCCGGGCACGCGTCTTAAATTAGCCGGCGATCCTAAAGTTTATATGGTCGGCTCTGACAACAAATTGCACTGGATTACAACTCAACTCATCGCTTACAATATTTATGGACAAGAATGGAATAAAGATATTGTCGAATTTAATATGGCCGATACCACCAGTCTGTTCTTCGGATCCTCGATTGTTAATGAGAGCGATGTCTTAAGCATCTAATCAAAAAAAATAAAAAATCGTCGCGAGTAAAATCGCGGCGATTTTTGTTTATAATTTTAATTGAGTTCAGCTCGAGTTTCTTTAAACTTTCTTTTAAAACGACGGCGCAAGTTTTGCAGGTAGGAAAGTTTGGCGCGGCGAACCTTGGCAGTTTTGACTAATTCGATTTTAGCCACCACCGGACTGGAAAGCGGAAAGATTTTTTCTGAACTATAACCTTTGTGGGTGCGGCGAATGGTCATGGTTTTGGAAACGTCGGAACCACGCATGCCGATAACCATACCTTGGTAAATCTGAATACGTTCGCGTTCCTCGCCTTTGGCGTTAAAATCTTTGATGCGTTCGTGAACTCGGATGGTCATGCCCGGCTTAATATCGGCGGTTCTGATTTCTGTGCCTGGCAATTTTTCTTCCACAGCTTCGATTTTTGCTTCTTCTTCGTTGATTTTTTCTTCCGGTTCTTCGAGGACTTCAACGATTTCTTCGGTGGCTGGAGTTTCGGATTCAATCGAGGTTTCTTCGACTACGGTTTCGTCGGTGGTTACGGGTGTCTTATTTTCATCGGACATAAGTTTAAAGTTCGCTTCAAGAGGACCGTGGGGTTTTAATTTCTAATTAAGGAGGTTTTCCATAATTAGACATTGGTTTTTTAAAACGACGTTCATTGTCAGCATTAATGTTAAAGCGGCATTAGTTTACGGAATTTAAAGGAAAATGTCAAGCTTGAGTCGGTTTTTCATGGTTTTTTGTGTATTCTACGATTTTTTTTGATAGAACATCGATTACTTCTTCTGGATTTAAATTACCGGTGTCTAAGAAAATATCGTAATGGTTTGGGTCAAGAATATCGACTCCGTAATATTTTTTATAACGTTTAACATCACTTTCAACTCGATTTTTTAAACTCTCAAACATTTCTTCAACAGAAGTTGGTTGGCCCTCGTTGCGGTTTTCGCCGCCGGTGTTTTGAATTTGTTTAAAAATTCTTTCGGCCGCGGTTTTTAAATCAACTTCCAGATAAATTTTGAGCGAACGAGGAATCAGAAAAAAACTTGTTCGACCTTCGATTAGGAAGTTATCCTCGGTTTGGCCGATTTTTTTCTGATAATCGTCGACAATTTTGTCGGTCCAATCCTCGGTTTCACCAAGCTTGTTGAATTCTTCCAGTTTCATACCTTGGGCCTTGGCCATGTCGCGTCTGATTTGGCCAATGTAGTAGCGTTTGAGATTAAAGGTTTTAACCAGAGCCTCGGCTACGGTACTTTTGCCCGAACCCGGGGCACCGCTGAGGGTTATAATCATATTTTGAAAATTTGTAAATTAGAGAATTTCCTCCAGTTCTTTTGGCAACGGTGAGACAAAAGTTTTTGTTTCGCCGTTTGGTAGAGGGATGGTGAGCTTATGAGCGTGGAGGAAGAGCCGGGGCAGGGGAATGAATTTAATGTTTTTCATGCGGGTTTTTTTGTAGAGGGGGTCGCCGACAACTGGTAAGTTGAGGGCACGGAAGTGAGCGCGGATTTGGTGAGTGCGGCCGGTTTCGATTTTGACACTGAGTAAAGTGCTGGCTTTAATTTTTTTGATAACTTCAAAATGAGTTATAGCTTCTTTACCTTCTTCGGAAAGTTCTGGTCTGGCCACCATGCGGCCCTTGTCTTTTGATCGGACCAGTCTGAAGTTAATGGTTCCGGTGGTTTGACTCGGCGAGCCATAAACCATAACCAAATATTCTTTCTTAACTTTTCGACCGGAAAATTGTTCTTTTAAAAAATCAAAAGCTTTTTGATTTTTGGCGGCAATCATAACCCCGGAAGCCAATTTGTCGAGACGGTGAACAATGCCCGGGCGACTGGGGTTGTCGCCAACCTTTTTTATGGCCGGAAAATGTTTGGCCAAAGCATCGACCACCGTTACCTCGTGTTTACCCGGAGCTTCGTGAACCAAAAGTCCGGCCGGTTTTTCGAAGACGATAACGTCGTTGTCTTCGTAGAGAATGTTTAATTGAGGTATTAGGATTTTTGTTTTTTTCTCGACTTTTTCTTTTTCGATTTTAACCCGGTCGTGAAGAGAAACAAAAAAATGCGGTGTGGTAACAATTGTTCCATTAACCGAGACCAACCCATCTTTAATGTTTTTTTGGATTTGGGAGCGTGATAAAGCGCTTTGTTTGGCGATTATTTTATCTAAACGTTCAGTTTTTTTCATAGTCCTTATATAGTAGCAGAAGTCCGGACTTCCCAAAAGGGCGTTTTTCCGATAAAATGTCGTACGCGGGCCTATAGCTCAACTGGTTAGAGCATCGAGCTTATACCTCGGAGGTTCCTGGTTCGAGTCCAGGTGGGCCCACCAGCCTTCGCTCCGAGGCGGAGCTTCCGCCTACGCCGGGCTTCGGCGGACGCGTCGGCTAGGCAGGCCAGACATGATTGTTAAAGTTGCGCCCACTAGCCTTCGCTCCGAGGCGGAGCTTCCGCCTTCGCTGAAGTTTCGGCGGACGCGTCGGCTAGGTAGGCTAGTTAAAGATTTGTTTTGCGAACAAAGACTGATTGTTGTGGTTTTACAGCGGGCGGCAAAGGATTCTAATCGTTCTATGGTAGAAGTTACGGGCGGTTCAAAAAAGTTTTAAACTTTATGCCTTTTGTTTTTTTTGGTCTACTGGCAATAATCACCGGAATTTTTTTTCTGGTTAAGTTGGGTATCAAAAAAAGAAATATAGAAATGAAAAACGGGGCCTTGGCTTGGATTTTGGCGGGATTCCTACTGTTGCTTTGGGGCGTTCTTCTTATGTTAACCGGAAAGTTTTAGTATGTTATTTATTTCGACTTTGGCCGTGGTTTGGTTCTTTCTTTATTGGATAATTGGTGGAGTTTTTTTTGCCTGCGTGGCCTTATTAAGATTGATCCGTCTGCGAAAGGCTCGTTTCAGCTGTTTGTTTACTTTGTCAGCCGCGGTTTGCGCTTTTTTGGCGGCTTGGTTTAGCACGGTTTGGTTAGAAAGAACCGCCAGTGGCTGTTTGGCTGATTTGCCTCGCGGTCGGGAAGCTTTGGTCTTGGTTTTCTCTTGCGGCTTTATACAATTTCTGGCTTCGGCCGCGGCCGGGTTAGTTGTCCTCTTGCTAATTGGTTTTATTCTGTTAAAGTTGTCTTCATGGAAAGACCGTTCGTGGTTAACAACTTTTGCCGAAAAATTAGAACTGGATAAAAAAGAAGAAGAGGAAGAGTAGGTGGTAATTTGTTAATTTTCTAATTTTCAAATTGTGGTTTAGGGACATTTATTTTATCAATTCCACAATTAGAAAATTTGATAATTATAAAATTAGTTCTTCAAATTTTCTCTACAAGAAAATCTGAAGAACTAAAAAATTAAAAAAAACTATGGATACTCCATCTAAAAAATCATTGTTTGAAGCTTTGGATCCAAAGCAGTCATTTATTCTTGGTTGCGTGGCCGCGGTTTTGTTTGTCGGAACTATCGGTTGTTTAGGGCTAGGAACTTATGTCTGGAAAAACGGCGTTTCGGCCGCGGATTCAGAAACCGCAAACGCTGTTGCCGCTCCCGCTGTCGTTTCCAATACTGCCGCAGCACCAGCCACAGGCACCACCGCATTAACCAGCGCGATTTCCGGCACCTTGGTCGCGGTCGACGCCAACGATCATTTAATCGGTTCCGGAGATATCACCTTAGTGGTCTATTCTGATTTTCAATGTTCTTACTGTCAGCGTTTTGAAGCCTCACTTCAACAGGTTAGGGAAGAGTATCCCGACAAAGTCAAATTGGTTTTCAGAAATTTCCCATTGTCGTTTCATCCCGAAGCGCAAAACGCCGCCGAGGCCGCCGAGTGCGCGTCCGAGCAAGGAAAGTTTTGGGAGTATTCCGACAAGCTGTTTGAAAATCAAAGCACGCTTGGTGAAACCTTGTACAAACAAATCGCCACCGAAGTTGGTTTGAATTCAAACACCTTCGAAACTTGTCGTGCCGCGGATAAAATGTTAACCGAAATCCAAGCCGATCAAACCACAGCCCAAGCTGCCGGGGTGCGAGGTACACCAGCCTCTTTCATTATTAGTAAAGACGGTTCTGTTAAACAAGTAAACGGCGGCGCTGTGTCTTTCTCAACTTTAAAAACCATCCTCGATCAAGAATTGGCCAAATAAATTTTAAAATCAACCCAAACAAAAACACCAGGTTTAGCCTGGTGTTTTTGGTTTTGTTTTTTTATCCGACCTACCAAAACAATCATGTCTGGCCTGCCTAGCCGAAGCTCCGCCTCGGAGCGAAGGCTGGTGGGCGCAAGAGGATTCGAACCTCTGACCTTCACAATGTCAATGTGACGCTCTAACCAACTGAGCTATGCGCCCGTTTTATATTTTAGCGAAGTTGGTTTGTGACCAACTGCGTAGGCCTATCCAATAGGCCGGAGTCCACCGTAGCCCCGGGCGAAGGTGGAAGCTATGCGCCAATTTTAAAGATGACTAATTTCAACGCGAGTATTGTAAGGGAATGATAGAAAACTGTCAAACAAAAAGATCGGACAAAGTATTTTTTTTTGTTTTTTTGTTTTTTTTCTTTCGTTGAATATCCAAGTTGTCCACAACCTTGATTTTCTTGTTGAAACATTGGTTTTTCTGTGCTAAAATAATTCTGACTTAAAAAATAATTTCTTTTTCTTTTAAATAAAGAAAATAATTTTTCAAATATGGCTCAAAAAATAAAGATGAGGCTTTTCAGAGTTCTGCCACTGTCGATGGTAGCTCTCTTAATTTTTGCCTTTGCGATTTCGGGGTGGCAGGTTATGCCAATACATAATGCTGAAGCCGCTAATTTTGTGGTAGCTACGATTAGTTCAGTGGCACCATCGTACGGCAAGGTAAAAGCCGATAGTACTGTTGCTGTGTTGAAGATTGATCTTGATGATCCTGATGCTGGCAATCTTGAAGCAATTGTTGTCGATTTTGGTTCAACTGCTGAAGCTAATGTGGATCAGGTTCATTTGTATCTTGATGGTACGGATTGTTTAGGAACAGGCGCTGATGGTGTATATGACGGCGACGAGACCTTGCTTGGTTCCACTGGTTCGGCAGATGGAGTTACCGCAGCTTTTGCCGGAGCGGCACCAAATCAAACAGCGACTTTTGATAAGGATAATGCAGATGCAGGAGCTGGAACCGGAGATATTTCGTTGGTTTGTTCCTTAGACGGAATGAGAGGTTACTTTGTTGCTTTCACAACTAGCACCGTGGCAACCGACACTCAAACAATTACCGCCCAGATTGATGCTGCCCAAATTACCTCAAGCGGTGTTGATACTGGTCCGGCAGTTGATTCGGATACTGTTACGATAACCATCGACACAGCAGCACCGACCTATAGTTCTTCGATGACAATCGATAACAATAGTGATGGCGTAGTTGATTATGTCAGAATTACATACTCTGAAAATATAGCGGATAGCTCCGTAGCTGCGGGCGACTATCAGGCGGGTATTGGCGGCACGACTGCCGGTAACTTAACCGAGTCATTTACTTCCGAAGTTCCCGCCGCCGGTGTTTATACCGACTCAGCAAACGACACAGTGATTTATGTTGGGGTCGCAAGTTTCGGACAGACAATTGAAACAGACAAAACTGACTATACTTTAAAGATTGAACAGACCGGGGAAATTACAGATAGAGCAGGCAATACTCTTGCTTCTTTTACGACTGCTACGTCAACTGACGGTGCTGCGCCGTACCTTATTTCTGCCACATATTCCGATTCTGATTCTAGTGGTGTGGTTGACCAAGTTGTTTTTGCCTTCTCTGAGATTACAACCTTCACCACAATTACCGGCGCAGACTGGTTATTTAGCACAGCTGGCGACATTAATCTTGCCGCCGACTTCGCTATCGGCGACTGCACCGGTTCCGGTGCGTTGGCTACCATTACTTGTACTGATGCTGATAATAGTTCGATTACTGCCGATGCCAACAAGACCGGAAAACAAACCACCGGTGGTGCTGAACCCATTCTCAGTTATACAAATAATACCAATAATATAAATGATGGGAGTAATAATACTCCAACTTTTAACAAAACCTTAACCGACGGCGCCGCGGCCATCATTGTTTCCCGTGTTACCAAAGATACTGATTCAGTTGAAGGTGCTGCGGGAACGGTTGATGGCACCATGAACGGTATTCTAGCCACTTGGTCAGAGGCCATAGATGCTTCCAGTATTGTGGCCGGGGATTTTGCCATCACTCTGAACGATGGGACGGCTCTGACTGAAACTTATGGAGATACAACCGATGACACCACTATCTTCTTCGGTGTCACCGACAGCACAGCCAGTGATACCTCTAACTTATTGAAACTGGCGATCTCCGGTGCCATGACTGACTATACCGGAGTTACAGCAGCCACCAGTTCGACCACGGTCGCGACCGACGGTGCTGCGCCGTACCTTATTTCCGCCACTTACTCTGACTCTGATGCTAGCGGCAAGGTTGATCGGGTTGCCTTCCTTTTTACCGAAGTTACAACCTGGACAACAATTACTCCGGCCGATTGGAATTTCTCAGTTGCTGGTGATATAAACCTGGCCAGTGATTTTCTTGCCGGCGACTGCGCCGGTTCCGGCACTTTGGCTACCATTACTTGTACCAACGCCGCCAATGACCACATCACCGCCGACGCCAACAAGACTGGAAAACAAACAACCGGTGGTACCGAACCTTCCTTTACCTATACCAACAACACCAGCGACATTAACGACACAATCAATAATACCGCGACCTTCACTAGGGCCTTAACCGACGGCGCCGCGGCCATCATTGTTTCCCGTGTTACCAAAGATACTGATTCAGTTGAAGGTGCTGCGGGAACGGTTGATGGCACCATGAACGGTATTCTAGCCACTTGGTCAGAGGCCATAGATGCTTCCAGTATTGTGGCCGGGGATTTTGCCATCACTCTGAACGATGGGACGGCTCTGACTGAAACTTATGGAGATACAACCGATGACACCACTATCTTCTTCGGTGTCACCGACAGCACAGCCAGTGATACCTCTAACTTATTGAAACTGGCGATCTCCGGTGCCATGACTGACTATACCGGAGTTACAGCAGCCACCAGTTCGACCACGGTCGCGACCGACGGTGCTGCGCCGTACTTGGTGTCAGCCACATATTCAGATAATAACGATGATGAAAAAATTGACCGAGTCGCCTTCCTTTTCTCTGAAGTTACGACTTTCACCGCAATTACTGGTGACGACTGGTTATTTGGTACAGCCGGTGACATTGGACTTGCTGGCGATTTTGCCGCCGCCGAGTGTGCTGGTTCAGGAACCCTGTCAACAATTACTTGTACCGATGCTGGAACCGGCACGGTTGATGCAACAGCCAGCAGAACAGGAAAACAGACCGCCGGTGGTGCTGAACCGATTTTAACCTATACCAACAATACTAATAATATCAACGACACGGTTAACAATACGGCGGGATTCGCAAAGACATTGACTGACAGTGCCGCCCCAATTATTAAAACCGTGGCAATTTACGATACCGGAACCGTTGACGGTTTGATTGATAAATTGGTTTTCACATGGACAGAGATTGTGGATACAAACGACGGGGTTGCTCCAGTGGCGGCTGATATGCCAACAACCCTTTTACCTGACGGACAAACCGCCGTTTACACCGGTGCGACTATTTCTGATCCGGCAGGAACCAGTACCGTGGTTACGGTTACAGGTATTACCGGTCAAGTTACCGACAACACTGCAGCTGGTTCAACAGCGATTTCTGGAGATCTCGAAGCCAAATGGAAAGACGCATCCGCTATTAATGCTCACTCTTCATACACCACCGGAAATGAGACAATTAGTGACTTAGCGGACCCAGTCATCGCTTCTTCAACCCCAGCCGATGGCGCAACTGGTTATTCCCGAACCGGCAATATTGAAATCACTTTCTCCGAACCAATGACCACATCTTCGGTTACTACATCAACCGTTACGGCCAGTCCAACAATGGGAACACTTTCGTTGAGCGGTTGGGCTTCCGGTAATACTGTTTTAACAGTCGATCCTTCCATAACCTTAGCCTCCAGTACCAGCTACACCCTAACCGTCTCGGATGGCGGTACGGTTGCTTCAGCAGCTTCTGGTGATTCAGCCATGACCGAAGACACCATCACCTTCTCCTCAGCCTCCGGCTCTGACAGTACAGGCGGTGGCGGCGGTGGCGGCGGAACAACCTCGACCACCCCAACCGTCACCTTGGGTCTTCTCTCCGACCAAACCGGCGGTGATTCCGCCAACATTGCTTGGTCGATTGGCGGTTCCGGTATCGACACTGTGGCCCTTTATTACTCTGTGAACTCCGGCGCCACCTATAACCAAATCGCCTACAACGTCAGTCGCACTTCCAGTCCTTATGTTTGGACCGTGCCAAACATTGACGAAGACAATGTCACAATCAAAGTCATTGCTTACGATTCCGGAAAAGCTCAATTAGATTCTGATGTTTCCTCAGCCTTTGCCATCACTACCACCTCGGCCCTGCCAGAGGAAGAAGTTGGTGCCGAGACTGCCGAAACCACAACTGATGCCGAAGGTCGCGCCGTGGCCGCCGATTCCGGCGCAACCGGTCCTTCGCCAATCACCGGTGAAGATGAAGCTATTTCGACAGTTGTAACCGGTCAATTTGTTCGAGCTTATGGCTTTAATACCATTTACTACATCGATGAAGACGGAGCCCGCCGACCGTTCTGGGATACCAACTCCTTCTTTGCCTATGCTGATTCTTTTGACGAAGTGGTTTGGGTAACCGACGCCACTCTGCCAACCATGACTCTGGGCGCCCCAATGTTGCCGGCCCCAGGTGTGGTTCTGGTTAAGATCCAGTCTGATCCTAAAGTTTATGCCATCGACACCGACAATATTCTACGCTGGGTTCCAGATGAGAGCACAGCCAACGCCCTTTACGGCGCGGCTTGGGCTGATTACATCATTGACCTCGAGCCAACCAGCTTTGCCAGATTCTCTTCCGGTGGCGACATGACAGCTTCAGACATAGTTGATCTCGACAGTATGAAGACTAGAATGGAACTAGCCGCTTTGGCTCAATAAACAGAAGTTAAGAAAAACCAGGTTCGTTTAGGCGGACCTGGTTTTGTTTTTCTCCTCATAATTAAGGAGTTGTTGTATAATGTCAGTATCTATGTCAATCAAATCTTTTATTTCATCAAAAATTTTATTGGTTACGGCTCGTTGGTTGGTTTTGCTTCTGAGTTTTTTGTTGCCGATTTTCTTTTTGAATTTTTCGGTCGAGGTTTTGGAAACCGGTAAACAATTATTGTTGGTTGTTTTGGTGGCTGTGGCTTTAGTTTTATGGCTTGGTTCGGTTGTGGCCGAAAAAAAAATTGTTTGCCGAGGCGGGTGGATTGTGAATTTGCTGCCAATTCTGTTTTTGGGCGCGGTTTTGTTTTCCTCAATTTTTTCTTTGGCCGGGTACAGAACTTGGGTTGGCCAAAGCTCGCAAGAATATACAAGTTTTCTTACTTTAATATCTTTTGTCGCCGGATTTTTTATTATTGAGCATTTGGCCGGCGATCGAGGATTTGGAAAAAAGATTTTGACGGCTTTTTTGGCTTCGGCCAGTTTGGCGGCTTTGCTTTCCTGGCCCCAGCTTTTTGGTTGGGATAAATTATCTTTACTGCCGGTCGGATTTTCCAATTCTGTCGGTTCGGTCACATCTTTTACTATTTATTTGTTGGTTATCGGTTTGTTAGGGTTGGGGTTATGGTTAGCCTCTGACAAACGGCAAATCGGGAACTCTTTAATGACTTTTGTGATTTTGGGCACAGCTTTGCTTTTTTGTTTTTCGATAAATTTTTGGTTACTTTGGTTTTTACTGGCTTTTGGTGTATTACTTTTAACTGGTTGGTTTTTTAAAAAAGAAGTTGGCAAAAGAAAAATGTTTATTTTGCTTTCTTTATTTTTTGTCAGTCTACTCATGATTTTTATTCCTTCGCCGTTTAGATTTAAAACTTCCGTGGTGATTACTCCGAGTTATGTTTCGAGTTTCAATATTACCAAACAGGTTTTGTCTCAAAACGCCCGTCGCTTTGTTTTTGGTTCCGGTCCGGGGACTTTTGTTTATGACTATGCCCAATTTAAATCTCCGGAAGTCAACAAAAGTTTTTTGTGGAGCGTAAATTTTGATCGAGCCAAAGCTAATTTTTTAACCGGTCTTTCGACGATTGGGGTTTTGGGCGCGGGTTTATGGTTGTTTTTCGTGCTGTTTTTAATGATTAGAGTTTTTCAAAAAAAAGTCGAGCCGGCCTTGGTGGTGCCTTGGTTGATTTTGGTCGTGACCCAGATTTTTTATACTTCCAACCTGACCTTGGGTTTTGTTTTTTGGAGTTTGTCTGGCTTTTTGGCCGCTCAGCTGGTTTTAGAAAAAGAAATTCATTTTTCTCGAGCACCAAGAATTGGTTTGGGTTTTTCTTTGGGGTTCGTGGCTTTGAGTTTAATTTCGGCCGCCGCTTTGCTAGCCGTCGGTGGGCGCTATGTTTCAGAAGTCGCTTTTGCCAAAGCGATTAAACTCGACGAAGCCGGCGCTCCGGCCGCGGAAGCGACTTTAAAAATTTCTCAGGCAGTTTCTTATAATAATTTTTCGGATCTTTATTATAAAAATTACAGCCAAGCGATTTTTAAACAGCTTAATTCCACATTAGTCGATTACACAAAAGACGGTAGTGAGATCGACGAAAATGAAAAAGCTGTCATTCAGAAACTTTTGCTGGCCACCATGGCCGCGGCCGATCGTGCTGTTCAATTGGCGCCTTATGATATAACCAGCTGGAGTCAGCGGGGAAATATTTATCGTGATGTTTTAAATTTGGTTGGCGAGGCCGAAGACACAGCGGTCAATTCTTATCTTGTGGCCAGCAAACTCGAGCCGAGTAATCCAATACCTCTAGTGAATCTTGGTCGGTTATATTTAGTGGTGGCCGATCGAGCTATAAATTTGGAAAATTTCGAAGATCAAACTTTGGTCGAGCAAGCCAAAACAGCCGCGTCGATTGCTTTGGCTTCGGCCGAAGAGTATTTAACCAAGGCCGTTGCTCTTAAATCTGATTATGCCCCGGCCAATTATTATTTGGCTGCGGTTTACGAAAGACAAAACAAAACCGTCGAAGCTATTGCCCATCTCGAAAGTTTGCTTCAAACCAAATCGAATTCGGTTGGATTGGAACTGCAGTTGGCCCTTCTTTATATTAAGGACGGCAATTCTGTGGCGGCTCAAAATCTTTTAGAAAAGATGATTGCGGCCAATCCAAATTATTCCAACGCCCGTTGGTATCTGGCTTCGATTTACGAGTTTGGTGGCGATTTTGACCAAGCCATCGCTCAAGTTTCCAAAGTTTTGGAATTAAACTCTGATAATCAAAAAGTAAAAGATCGTCTGTCTGAATTACAAGTCGGCAAGACCGCAGCTGAAATGCCACCACCACTCGAAGAAGAAGCTGGCGAAGTCATTGTTGGTGATGACCTGGTAGAATAGAAAAATAAAAAAATCGTTTCGCGATTTGCGAAACGGTTTTTTTGTCTGGTTGTATATTGGTTTTGTTTCCCATTTGTTATTTAACCAAAGTTTTTTTAATCATTTCGATTATTTCTTTTTCGGCCTCAACAATATTTTTGTTTTCCAAACAAATATGGGCTTCACTTTTGGTGCCGCTCGGCGAGAAAGTGTTGATTAGGTGTCGGGCATCGTGCGGCTGTTCGGCGCGGATAATGCCGCAAATATGGTGGGCGTGATTTTCATATAAAAGAACAGTAACATTGGTTTCCGGCGAGTTTGAGATGAGCTCGTCGATAACATCGGGTAAGTCTTCTTCGCGGGCGCCGGCGTGCAGGAAGTCTTGTTGCGAGAGCAGTGTCCAAACAATTTTGGACTCAGTGTCGGATTTTAATCGAGCCAAAGCGCGGCCCCACAGGCGCAAAGTTTGCACTGAACGAGTCTGAAACAAATGGCGAACGATTTTTTGACGCTCGGCGCCCAGGCTGACTAGACGGCTGGCATTTTCCAAAGTTTTTGGTGTCAGGTGTGGTGTGCGGAAACTTCTGGTTTTGGAAATCATACCGGTTAGAAAGGCCGTGGCCACTTCTGCGCTCATTAATTTGTGATTGATGGCCAAGATCAATTCAAAGCAGACCTCGCCAATGGCCGAGGTGGTGATATCAACATAGTTAATCTGGCCAAAATGTTCGTTGCTCGGTGAATGATCAATGTTGATAATCGGTGTGCGGAAAAAGAAGTCTTGGTGTTCATGATAAAGATGGGCACAAGCCTCGAGATCGGGTGCTCCTAAACAGATGATTAAATCATGACGATATGCGGAGTGTGAAATCAACACATCTTTTTCTTCCCAAGTGCCTTGGTGCGGAGTTAGAGAAATAAAAAGCCGTCCATTTTTTTCTTCGTGTTGAAGATTATGGACGTGCGTTTTACTGGTGTCGATTTCGATCATCAAGTGGCGTAAATTTTTTACTGCCGGTTTAATGTTTTCTACGCCCGGCATAAAACCAAGATTGGCCGGTATAGAATTTTCGGCCGAAACAATTTCCGCAGTCTTGCCCATACCCTCAATAACCTTAGCCAAACCAAGAGCGCTGGCATAGCCATCGACTCCGGCTCCGTACGGCAAAACCAGGAGCGGGGAAGAGCTCCGGCGAATGGCCTCGAAAATTTGTTTGGGGGTTTCGGAGATCATGCTGGGGGGGTTATTTTTAGGGGATAGGGGAGGAGGGGAAAGGGAAGGATTTTTTTCTTTAAAAATTATGACAAACCATCCCTGTCCCCTTTCCCCTATCCCCTCCAAACCACCAGCATGGGAGGGTTGGTTAAGAGAGTATAGTACCGTGTGTGGCGGGGGAGGTCAAGTAATGGCGGCCGGCTGTAAAGGGCGGCCGGCGGCCCCGCCTTCTTTACAATTGTATAAAATCCACCCCAACCAAAATCCGATAAAGGCCGTCAGACGGCCTAAATCCAATACATCCGACCCGCTGTAGCTTGGGCTATGGCGGGTGCGGTAAATCCGAGTTAAAAAGTAGCGCCCCCACCAAGTTTCGGTGGAGGCGCGTGAGCGCGAGAGACGGACTAGTGTTTCTTGTCCGTGTCATCGGGCGAGCCGGAGTGGCCGGCGGCCGCGGGGACACTGGGCAGGCCGTGGCCGAACTCACCGGCGGCGTTGCCGCCGGGGATGGCCGTGAAGCGGTCGGGCAGGGGAGCGGTCGGGCCGCTGGTGTTGGGGGACGGGATGGGGCGAAGAGCGTTTTCTTCGGTGAAACCGCCTCTTCTCCAGACTTCTGCCATGGAATCGGCGAGAGAGATTCGGTTTCGACTTGCCATGGCTCACTCCTTGAAGGAATTGCAGAGGTCGTCCAGGGTTGAACCACCCTGCGGCATGGCGCTGAAACAAGCAAAGTTTCCAGCACCAGTCCCGGGGGCGATCGGGGCAAGAGCTCGTTCTCGGACGATGTCTTCGGCATCCTCTCGTGTCAGACTAGGGTCGTTTTGCACGGCCAACCGGACATTGTCCTCGAAGGCTGTCTTGTTCCAGTCTTCGATTGACTCTGTAAAAGAAGAAAATTTTGGCATCGGTCTACTCCTTACCCTCGGCAAATGGCAATGAGAAGTACGGTTCCTGATTCCAAGGGTTGTCGTCGCCTTGGGGCAGTTCCTCGCGAGTCATGCCGAGGCACAGGCCGTAGTCGGCGAGAAAGAGGTCGAGGGCGAGGATGGCAGGGATGTTGTTGCCGTTTTGGCGCAGCCACTCTTTGGTCAACATGGCCAGATGCCAGATGGAGTGGACTACATCTCGACCCGCACAGAATCGGATGTTGTCGATGATGGGGTCGATATGGACAGGAAGGCGGAGATCACCGATTTCGGTGGTCGGGTCGAGGAGCGGGGCGTCTTTGGTGCGGATCGTCACATGTCGCGGTTCGGTGGTTTTTGCCCCGGTCGCTTGGCAAAGGACGGCCAAGATGACCTCGAGGGTTTCTTTGAGTCCGTGTTCGCCGTTGGCCGCGACACGCTTCTGGATCGGTTCGGACTCGGGAGTTTCGATTCTGACGATGATTGGACGAGCAGTCGGGCGGGGCATGGTGTACTCCGAGTGGGTTTTGGGAGGTGTTTCCCGAAAACAATTTTAGATTAGGGGGTTTTGGGGGAGTTGTCAACGGGGGCCGGAGAGGCTTGAGAGGCCGGAAAGGGCCTGAGAGGCTTTGGGGGTGGTGTGCAAAATCAAATAAAATCTTTTTTACTCCAGTTTCACAATCCGACAAATCCGAGTCCCTCTTCCAAAATTCGCCCAAATCTCGTATACTTTCTACATACTTATGCCTAACAATCCAGACCTACCAAAAGCCTACGAGCCGCAAAATTGCGAAGATTCCATTTACGCCGCCTGGGAAAACAGCGGGTTTTTTAATCCGGATAATTTGCCGGGGGACAGGACAGAGGTTTTTTCAGTCATGATGCCGCCGCCGAATGTTACAGGTGTTTTGCATTTGGGACACGCTTTTGAGAATTCTTTAATGGATGCCATGGTTCGTTATCAGCGTTTGCGCGGTAAAAAGGTTTTGCTTGTTCCGGGGACCGATCACGCGGCCATTGCCACCCAAGCCAAGGTTGAAAAAATGTTAATTAAAGAAGGAATGGCTGATCCGCGCAAAGAATTGGGGCGTGAAGGTTTGTTGGAAAAAATTCGCGAATTTTCCGAACAATCAAAAACCACAATTCTTAATCAAATTCGAAAAGTCGGCACAAGTTGCGATTGGTCGCGGCTGGCCTATACTTTTGACAACGATCGCAATCTGGCGGTTAGGACTTTGTTTGTGAAGATGTACGAAGATGGTTTAATTTATCGCGGTTTTCGCGTTGTCAATTGGTCTGTTAAGGGGCAGTCGACATGTTCTGACGATGAAATTGTTACTATCGAACGCACGGCTAAGTTTTACACTTTTAAATACAGTCAAGATTTTCCAATTGTTATCGCCACCACTCGTCCGGAAACAAAACTTGGCGACTCGGCCGTGGCTGTTCACCCTTCTGATTCTCGATATCAAAAATTTATCGGCCAAGAGTTCATGGTTGATATTGGCGCGGCTAATCCGCTTAAAATTAAAATTATTGCCGATGAAAATGTTGATCCGAATTTCGGAACAGGAGCGCTTGGTGTAACTCCGGCGCACAGCGCCATTGATTTCGCGATGTATGAAAAACAAAAAGCCAAAGGCGAGCCGATCGCGCTTATTCCGGTAATTGGACAGGATGGCAAAATGACCGCCGAGGCCGGTAAAGAATATGAAGGTTTGACCTGCGAAGTGGCGCGGGAAAAATTTATCGACTGGTTACGTCGGAACAACCTGCTTTTAAACGAAGAAGAAATTACGCAAAATGTCGGCACCTCTGATCGCTATGGCGATATAATCGAAGCTATCCCAATGACTCAGTGGTGGCTTGATGTGAACAAAGTTATTCCCGGTCGCGGCAAAACTTTACGCGAACTGATGCGCGAGGCGGTTACAATTGGTCTTGATGGAGACGCCAAACAAAAAGTTTCCATCACTCCGGAAAGATTTACAAAATTATATCTTGATCGCGTGGAAAATTTGCGCGATTGGTGTTTGTCGCGACAATTGTGGTGGGGACATCGTATTCCGGCTTGGTATCGGCCCCTCACCCCTAACCCCTCTCCCGTCGAGGCGACAGGCGAGGGGGAAGTATATGTTGGTGTGGAAGCTCCGCAAGGGGAAGGGTGGACGCAAGATTCAGACACTCTCGACACTTGGTTCAGCTCGGGATCGTGGACTTTTTCCACTCTTGGTTGGCCGAATAAAACAAAGGATCTTGAAGATTTTCATCCGACAAACTGGATGCAGATGGGCTACGAAATTCTTTATCTCTGGCTAATGCGGATGATTTTAATGAGTACTTACGCGCTTCGTAAAATTCCTTTCAAAGATGTTTATATTCACGGAATTCTTCGTGATGCCGACGGCAAAAAGTTTTCCAAGTCTTCCGGAAACGGAATTGATCCGCTTGATGTAATTAAAGAGTACGGGACCGATGCTTTGCGACTTAGTCTTTTGACAGGAATAACCCCGGGTAATGATGCCAGATTTTATCCGGAAAAAGTGGAAAGCGCTAAGAACTTTGTAAACAAATTGTGGAATATTTCCCGTTATATAATTACCGGTGTTTCACAAGTTTCCGTGGTTCAGAAACCGGAGGCTAAAACCTTAGCTGATGAGTGGATTATCGGCAGGTTGAGCAAAATAACAAAACAAACAGAGGAACTTATTGAGCGTTTTGATTTTTCTTTGGCCAACGAAAAATTGCGTGATTTTACTTGGTTTGATTTTGCCGATTGGTATTTGGAGATCTCGAAGATTCAAAAACGCGACGAAGCTCTAAAAGAAAATACTGATAAAATTTTGTTTTTCGTTTTGGAAACGATTTTGAAACTCTGGCATCCGTTCACGCCATTTGTTACCGAAGAAATTTGGAAAAACTTTGGTTCAAAAAAAATGTTGATCGTCGAAGATTGGCCAATGATGGTTGTTGAGAAACAAGATAATACCGAGTTTGAGCGCTTAAAAGAAATCATTGAAAAAATTCGCAACTGGCGGGCTGAGAATAAAGTCGAACCAAAAGAAAAAATCAATTTGACTTTGATTGTCGGTGAATATTTCGAGATTTTTAAAGATGAAATCAATCTCGAGATTATTAAAACTCTGGCTCGTATCGAGAATTTGACCCTTGAAGAAAATCACGACGGTGGATTCAGTTATCAGTTTAACGTCGATCGTCAAATCGATACTGAAAAAGAACACGCCCGCCTTTCGGCCGAGATTGAGAATTTGGAAAAATATATTTCCAGCCTCGAAACCAAACTCACCAATCAAGAATTTACCTCCAAAGCCCCGGCACAAGTTGTCGAAGGCCTGAAACAAAAACACGACGAGGCCGCCAAAAAGGCCGAGGCCTTGAAACAACAAATGGAAAATTTATGATCGATCCGTCGACTGGTTTGCATTGGCGTTCAAAGAATCGTTTGTCAGGATATGATTATTCGCAGGAAGGTTGGTATTTTGTTACCATTTGTACTAAAGATCGGATTGATTGGTTTGGTGAGGTTGTGGAAGGTAAGATGGTTTTAAACACCCTTGGCCAAAAGACCTGTGAATTTTGGAAAGAAATACCGAAACATTTTCCAGATGTTTGCCTCGATGAATTTATTGTAATGCCGGATCATGTTCATGGGATCATTTTTATCAAAAAACCGGATACCAACGTAGGAAACAAAAATTTTTGTTCCCTACGTATGGAATCATCGATTGTTTCCTGGCAAACCTGATGGTCGCGTTCGTTATCTTCGGTAATCCGTGGTTTCAAAATTGGGGTTAAAAAATGGTGTTTAAATAACGACCTCAAAGATTTTTCTTGGCAAAAATCTTTTCACGATCATATAATTCGCGACGAAAGAGGTTATTACAATATCTGTTCTTATATCGAAAATAATCCAATTAATTGGAAAACCGACAGAAATAATTTATAAATTTATGGGTAAAATAAACATTGATCCAAAAGCCGTAGAAGATGTGTTGACTCGTGGAGTCGATGAGGTAATTGTCGTTGATGATTTACGCAAGCGTATGTTGTCCGGCGATGTCTTGCGTATTAAACTCGGTATTGATCCAACCAGTCCTAATCTGCACATCGGGCGTTCCATTCCGCTTTTGAAATTACGCGATTTTCAAGAACTCGGGCACCAGATTGTTTTTATTGTCGGAGATTTTACCGGCGTCATCGGTGATACTTCGGACAAAGAAAGTGAACGTCCCATGCTGGTTAAGGAAAAGGTTGAAGAGAACATGAAAAATTATGTGGCTCAAGCCGGAAAGATTATTGACATGGAAAAATGTGAGGTTCATTACAACAGTGAGTGGTTGGGGAAGCTCGGTTATGGTGAAATCGGAGTTCAGGCCGATCAGTTTTCATTGGCCGAGTTTATTAGTCGAGAAAATATTCGTCGTCGTTTGGATGCCGGAACCAGAGTTTCTTTGCGCGAGCTTTTGTATCCTTTAATGCAGGGTTACGATTCAGTGGCCATTAAGGCTGATGTTGAAGTCGGTGGAACCGACCAAAGATTTAATCTATTGTCTGGTCGAACCATGCAACAATTTTACGGGCAAAAATCACAAAACATCATTACTAATCCTTTAATCGAAGGAACCGACGGTCGAAAAATGAGTTCGAGCTGGGGCAACACCATCAATTTAACAGCCGAACCAGATGATATGTTTGGTAAGGTGATGTCGATTACCGATGATTTGATTATCAAGTATTTTATTTTCGTCACTCGAGTACCGATGGCTAAAATTTCCGGATATGAAGAAGATTTGAAAACCGGAGTTAATCCCCGTGGTATTAAGGCCGATTTAGCTTTTGAGATTACTAAAATGTATCATTCAGAAGAAGCGGCTCAAAAAGCTCGCGAAAATTTCGATAAACAATTTCGCGACAAAGAAATTCCTGATGAAATGCCTGAGCTGAAAATTGGCGCGCCGATTAATATTATTGATCTTTTGGTTCAGTCCCAACTCGCACCTTCCAAAGGCGAAGCTCGTCGTCTGATCGATGGCGGCGGTGTTAAAGTCGCCGGCCAAGTCGTCGAAAATTACGAATTCTTAGTTGAACCAACCGTCGAAGGCGTCGTCATTCAAAAAGGCAAACGCGGTTTTGTTCGAGTTTTTTAATCGTCAGTCTCTCTAAGCCCCTTCCGCCCATTAACCACCCTCTCACCTATGTCTGTCTACTACGACACCAAACAACAAATTATCAAAGAATTAAAAACCGCTCTGGGCAAAGGCTATTCGCCAACCGCGGCCGAGGTTGAAAGTCCACCGGATTTGGCCATGGGCGATTTTGCTTTTCCTTGTTTTACTTTGGCCAAGGGTTTGAAAAAAAATCCAGCTGAGATTGCCGTCGAGTTGGCCGCGAAGATTGAACCCAAAGGCGTAATTAAAAAAGTCAAAGCCACCGGTTCTTATGTTAATTTCTTTTTGAACACCGAAATTTTTGGTCAAGAAATTTTGAATAATATTAAAAATCTCGGAACTGGTTATGGCAAGGCCGCCGAAGAAAACCATCGCCGGATCATGGTGGAATACGCCAATTTAAATACTCATAAAGAAGTTCACATTGGTCATTTAAGAAATCTTTTTGTCGGTCAGACCACCATCAATTTGTTGCGAGCCGTTGGTTACGAAGTTATTCCGGTTTCTTATACCAACGATCTTGGTACTCATGTGGCCAAATGTGTCTGGGGTTTGAAAAAGTTTTATGGCGATTACGAATTGAATGAAGAAAACGCCACAACTTTTTTAGGCAAGGTTTACACCGAGGCCACCCAAGCCGAAGAAAACGATCCCAAAGTTAAAGAGGAAATTTCTCAAGTCTTCCACGAACTGGAATCCGGAAAAGGCGAATCTGTGGTTTTGTGGAAAAAAACTCGCAAGTGGTCGGTAAACGATCTTAAAAGTGTTTTTAAGGAATTGGGTTTGCCGATCAGTGTTTGGTATTTTGAGTCTGAGATGATTAAACCGGCCAGAAAAGCCATTAAAGAATTGGAAAAGAAAGGTTTGGCCGTAAAAAGCCAAGGCGCGACGATTATTGATTTGTCCGAAGAAAAACTCGGAGCCTATTTATTGGTTAAATCCGACGGCATGCTCTTGTACGCGGCCAAAGATATTCCTCTGGCTTTTCGAAAAGAGGAAGAATATCATCCGGAAAAAAGCATTTATGTTGTTGATACTCGGCAGTCGTTGGCTATGCAACAGCTGTTCGCAACTTTGCGTCGCATGGATTTTAAAAAAGAGCTGATTCATTTGTCTTACGACTTCGTCACACTCAAAGAAGGCGCCATGTCTTCCCGTAAAGGCAATATTATTCGCTACGAAACTCTGCGCGATACTTTAATTGATTTGGCCAAAACCGAAACTCAAAAACGCCATCCGGAATGGAAAGAAAAGTTTTTGCAAAAAACCGCTCGGACGATTGCTTTTGCGGCTTTGCGTTTTGGTATGTTGCGACAAGACCCTGACAAAAAAATAGTTTTTGATATTAACGAAGTTTTATCTTTTGATGGTTATACCGGCCCTTACTTGCTTTACACCTACGCCAGAATTCAATCTATTTTGCGAAAAGCCGGTGGTTTGAAATCAGAAATAAAAAGTAAACATTTGGTTACACCAATCGAGCACCAATTACTTTTTAAATTAGCCGGTTATCCGGAAGTCATTGCCTCTACAGCCCATGACTTTAAATTGGATCGTTTGGCCGAGTATTTATTTGATTTAGCCAAACTTTTTGCCACTTTTTATCACGAGGTTCCGGTTTTGCAAGACGAAAATAAAGAAGTCGTGGCCGCTCGTTTGGCTTTATGTGAAGCTGTTGGTCAGGTCATCAAAAATGGCCTGTGGATGATGGGGATTGAAACAATCGAGGAAATGTGATGAATTAATTAAAGAGAATTAAATGATTACGAACGGCGAGTCTTTACATAAATACACGAATTTGAACGGAAAAATTCGTTGATTCATGAATTCGCGTCACAATTCGTAATTCGTAACAAACAACTTATGTTTAATAAAGACCAGGAGGCTGGAAAAAATGGCGGTACGATTATTGCTCAGGGGGTAAAAGTCGAAGGTGATTTTGTTAGTGACGGTAACGTGGTTATCGAGGGTGAAGTCAGTGGTTCGGTTAAAACCAGCGGTTTTTTAGAAGTCGGTGAGGCTGCTAAAATCAAGGCCAGTGTTTCGGCCGGCGAGGCTTTGGTGGCTGGCGAGGTTTTGGGTAATTTAACGGTTTCCGGAAAATTGGATTTGCTAGAAACCTCGCGGGTTGAAGGTGATATTGAAGCCTCGATTTTGTCGGTGGCTCCGGGTGCCAAAATTAACGGTCAGATAACCATGAACGGCAAGCGTTCGGTAGAACCCGCGGTTTAATTGTTCGTATTTTTCCGTTCGTGTTACATTATGTATCTTTACGTTTACGACGCCTTTGTTCAAGATCGTCGCTATGAAAAAGAATTACAGAAGGTTGAAAACCGCCTGACCGATCTTGGTATTGCTGGAAAAATCGTCCGCTTAGGTTTGTTTCGTCGAGCCGATGAATTTATCCGCGACGAGGTACGTCGCGGGGGAATTACCACGGTTGTGGCGGTTGGTAACGATGCCACAGTTCGTCAGATAATTGATGTGGTGGCTGATACAAAAATCGTTTTGGGTATAATTCCTCTGGGTCCGGAAAATCGTATTGCCAATCTTTTAGGATTGCCCGAGGGTGAAGCTGCCTGCGACATCTTGTCAGCTCGAATTGTCGAGGCTATTGATGCCGGGGTCGTTAACAATAAACGTTTTGTTTGTGGGGTTTCCATTCCGGCCGCCAAAAGTGAAATTACCTGCGAAGGGAATTATCGAGTTACACCGCAAGGTCGTGGCACCATCGAAGTTAGAAATTTATTTGCGCCAGACGAAAAAGAAAAAGGTCCAATTTCCAATCCTTTAGACGGTCGTCTAGAAGCGGTTATTCAAATTGCTACTGCCGGCGGCGGCTTCTCTTTTTGGAAATCAGTCCGTGGCGAATCGATTATACCTCTTAGATCTTTGGAGGTTCGAACCCAAGAACCGGTTACCGCCCTAATGGACGGTGTTCCGGTCGAAGGAACCAGATTTGATTTTTCGGTCGAAGAAAAAATCTTAAAGGTGATCACTGGAAAAAGTCGAGTTTTTTAAAAAGATAAAATACGTTTCGGTGTGTTTTTTTTGTTTATAAAAAAAGACCCGAGGCCAGCGTGGTGTCTAGGATCTTGAAGCTAGGGTAGCTGTTTGAACAGAAAAGAAATACTACCGAAGAATTGGCAGAGTTTCATCCAAAAGAACCAGGGTCCGTTTGACCAGCGACCAAACCAGTGGAAAAAGTGGAGGTAGATGTCGAGAGCGCCGAAATCTGGTATCCAGTGTGGTGTTTTGATTTCGAAATCAAGGGTTGGGACAGTGATTCGGTTGCCGTCCTTTTCTCGAAGCATAAAGACGTCGTGGTCTTTGTCGTCTTGATGGTATACTCCTACTTTTTCTCCTGAGCGAGGCGCTGGACAGAAGCTAGCCTCGGCCTCGCACCAAACCTCGGGTTTCCCAGGGATATAAGATGTTCTGACCAGGGCGTTGAAAAACCCTTGTTGTGTACCAGGAAGATGGATTTTCACGGTTTGGTTTCCTTGGGGGAAGGGGAAGGATTAGACTTTAGCATGAGGCTTTTTTGTTTTCAAGGTGTTTTTAATAAAAAAGTGATCAATTTTGTGTGGTCACGAGGTTTGAGTGGAGCAGTTGTTATAGAAGAGTGATTCGGTTCGTCTAGTTTCTGTCCGAGTGTAAGCAGAAGTGGTGATTAGAGTCTTAAATTAAAAAATATCGCATAAAATGCGATATTTTTGGTGCGGACGGAGGGACTCGAACCCTCAAGCCCTTGCGAGCACCAGCCCCTCAAGCTGGCGCGTATACCAATTCCGCCACGTCCGCTTATTGGCAGGGATACTATAACTGAACTTCTTTAAATTAGCAAGGATTCTCAGTTGCCAAAAAATCGGAAAAAAGCTAGAATATTCTCGCCTTAATTTGGACGTTTAGCTCAGTTGGTTAGAGCGTCTCGTTTACACCGAGAAGGTCACTGGTTCGAATCCAGTAACGTCCACCAGAAAAAAACCGGTCAACCGGTATTTTTTGTTTATTCGAGGTTTTTTTGGTATAATGGAAATTAAGAAAAAAAATAGAACTATGCCAGTTATTTATAGAATTCTTTTGGGTTTTCTAATCATCGCCGTTGGCGCTCATATGATTTGGAAAACCGGCGCGTATCAAACCTGGACCGGGCCAATTCAGTTTGCCGAAGAAAAAATTGGTACCGGCGGCACCAGTAGTTTTTTAAAAATCCTCGGTATGCTGGTTTGTTTTATCGGTATGGCCGTGGCTACTGATTTAATTTCCGATATTTTAAATTCTTTTGCCGGTTTATTTATTCGTGGCTAATCAAAATTTTTGGAAATTAGAAAATTCAAAATTTTCCTCCTTTTATGCCTTTCCCAACCGGTCGGGCTTTGCTCGATCCAGTTAAAATTTTACAAAACGCTGGTTTAACCGAGGGTCAGGTCTACGCGGATTTTGGTTGTGGTACCTTGGGATATTTTGTTCTTCCGGCCACAGATTTGGTTGGTTTAGGTGGTAAGGTCTACGCCTTGGATATTTTAAAAGATGCTTTAGGTGCCATTCAAGAACGTGCTCAAGCCGAAAAGGTTTTAAATTTGCAAACAGTTTGGGGAGACCTAGAACACGAGCAGGGAACTAAAGATATTCCCGAAGCTTCGGTTGATTTGGTGTCTTTGGTTAGTTTATCCGGGATTCTTTTTAAAAAACCGACGGTTATTAAAAACATTAAGCGAGTTTTAAAAGATGGTGGTTGTTTGCTTTTGGTTGATTGGCAGCCTGGTTCATTTTTGTCCAAATTCTTGTCGACTCACCAAATTGATCCGAAAAAATTAAAAAACGAACTTGAAAAGAATGGGTTTTTTCTGGTAAAATCTTTTTCAGCCGGGCTGAATCACTTTGGTCTGCTTTTACAAAAAACTTAAAATAAAAATTTAGCTATTAAGCTTTTAAAAACTATGGATTTTACCACCATCCTCCAACCCAAGTACTGGCTCAGCCTAACGCCGGCTCCGTTATCTTCACTTTCAGAAAAATTACTTTTGGCTTTTTTTACCATGGTCTTTGTGGTCGGAATTGTTTTACGTTTCGTCGAGCGCCGTAAAAATATCAGTCGTTTTAAGGCTCGGGCTTTTTATTTGGCTTCGCAACTCGGTTTAACTATGGGGGCTGTCGGACTTTTGATTTTCTTTTTCAGTTTTGAAAACGTTCGTTTGTTTGGAGCGCGTTTCTGGTATTTGTTTTGGGTAATTGGCGTTGTGGTTTGGTTGGTTTACATTTTGCGTGATTACTACAAAGTTTCGCCTAAAAAACTTCAGAACGAAGAAAAACGTCGTCAGCGCGAAAAGTATTTGCCCAAAAAAAAGAAGAAATAAAATTTTATGGATCCTCGCCGCAAATTCGGTAATCTTTGTGAAGCGGCCGCCGCGCGGTTTTTGGAGGACAAGGGTTATAAAATTTTAGCTCGGCAATTTTATACTCGGGTTGGTGAAATCGATTTGGTGGCCGAGATCGGCGAGGAATTAGTTTTTGTTGAAGTTAAAGCCAGGCGAAATATCAAGTTTGGTTTCCCGGAAGAAGCCGTCGGCCGCGGTAAGATTAAAAAAATGTTGGCCGCGGCGGATATTTACATGTCTCAGAATAAAATTTTCGAAAGGCCCTTTCGGTTGGATATAATTGCCATACTCGGCCTTAAAAATCAAGAATTTCAAATCGTCCATTTGGAAGGTATTGACATCGGTGATCAAGAATGCTAATATTTTAATACTGGAACCTGTCGCAAAGACGGGTTCTGTTGTTAAGTAAATTAAATAGTGGTGGAGCGTGTAGAGTTGTGGAGTTACGGAATATTTTTTTTGAAGGTTCAAGTTGTTCAAGTGTTCAAAATGTTCATTTTTTAAAACACGAACACCTTGAACACTTGAACAAAAAAACTTCTTTCTCTTCACAACTCACACAACTCCGCCACTCCTCCTAACCCCAACTATGTCCTCCCCCATCGAACAAGCCATGCGGCAAATTTGCGAAGAAAAAGGATTGTCTTTTGACACTGTACTTGGTGCCATAAGTTCGGCCCTAGGCGCGGCTTATCGTAAAGATTTTGGCGACGTTAATCAAAATATCGAAGTCAATTTTGATCCGGGTACTGGCGATATGGAGGTTTTTGACGTCAAAACCGTGGTCGAAGATGTTGATCTTGAAGAACTGGCCAAAAAAGAAGAAGAACGCAAACTCAGACTCGAAGAAGCCGCCAAGGCCCGTGAAGAAGCTTTGGTTCGCGGCGAAGATGTTTCGACTGTAACTTTTGGCGAAGAAGAAGATGAAGGCCCAAAGTTTAATCCCAAAACCGATATCATGATTTCCGAGGCCCGAGTTTTAAAGTTTAGTTCTAAAATCGGCGATGTCATTCGTACCAATTTGCCGGTACCCGGTGATTTCGGGCGCATGGCCGCCATGACTGCCAAACAGGTGGTTATGCAAAAATTACGCGAAGCCGAACGCGAGATTATCTTCAGTGAATTCAAAGGCAAAGAAGGTGAAATTCTTAACGGTACAGTCCAACGTCGTGAAGGTCGAATTGTTTTGGTGGATCTGGCTCGAACTACAGGTATTTTAAAACCAGAAGACCAAATCGAATCCGAGCGTTATGCTCCGGGCGATCGTATTAAGGTCTTTGTTCGTCAAGTGTCTTTGGGTAGTCGCGGTCCAGAAATTCTTTTGTCTCGAACCTCCGAGGAATTGGTTAAAGCTTTGTTTCTGAGCGAGATTCCAGAAATTTCCGAAGCAGCTTTGGAAATCAAAGCTGTGGCTCGCGAAGCCGGTTCGCGTTCTAAAGTGGCCGTGGCCGCCATTGATCCAAACATCGATCCCATTGGCGCTTGTATTGGCCAACGCGGAACTCGTATTCAAACCATTATCGCCGCTTTAGGCGGAGAAAAAATCGATCTTATCGAATGGAACGAGAACCAAGTCGCTTTTATTTCCCACGCTTTGGCCCCGGCCAAAGTGAAAAGTGTCGAGTTGCTTGAAGACGAACACGTGGCTTTGGTTAAAGTTGATGCCGATCAGTTGTCTTTAGCTATCGGGCGCGGTGGTCAAAACGTCCGTTTGGCGGCTCGCATTACCGGTTGGAAGATTAATGTTGACGAGGTGGCTAAAGTTGAAGGTGAGGCTGAAGAAAAAGAAGAGGAAGAAGCGGAAGTCACAGAGCCGGTCGAAATTATTGAATCAGAAACCATGGAAGAGAAAACCACCGAACCACAAAAAGACGATGTCGAAGAAGTGGTTGTTGAGTCCGAGCCAGTCGAAGAAGTTAAAGAAGCCGAAGAAGAATAAAATATTTTGTTATGTTTCACACCTTTCTTTATCAACCGCTCTTTAACTTACTGATTTGGCTTTACAATGTTATTCCTGGCCAAGATCTGGGTTTTGCAATTATTGCCATTTCATTGTTGATTCGAGTTGTTTTTTGGCCATTGTCCCAGGCCTCCCTAAGATCGCAAAAAGCCTTACAAGATTTACAGCCAAAACTCGATGCTTTAAAAGAACAATTCAAAAACGATAAAGAAGGCTTGGCCAAAGCCATGATGGAACTTTACAAGACCGAGAAAGTTAATCCCATGTCTTCTTGTTTGCCACTTTTGATTCAGTTGCCGATTTTGTGGGCTCTGTATCGAGTTTTGTGCGATGGTATGAACACGGATAGTTTGGTTAATCTATATCCTTTTGTTCAACATCCCGAAACTATAAATTTGAATTTCTTGGGTTTTATAAATTTGTCTGAACCGTATTTGGTCATGGCGATTATTGCTGGTATTCTCCAGTTTGTTCAAACCAAAATGTTGATTGCCAAACGTCCACCCAAAAAACTCAGAAAAGAACCGGGTGCTAAAGATGAGGACATGCTGGCTAACATGAACCAGTCCATGATGTATTTTATGCCGGTCATGACGGTGGTAATTGGCGCCTCGTTGCCTGGTGGCCTTACTTTATATTGGATTATTATGAACGTCTTCGCGATTTTGCAACAAGCTCTGACTTTTAAGAAAAAGAAAGAAGAAAAGGTTGAGGTTGTAAAAGTGTAAAATCAGCCTCGTGGCAAGATTTTGTAAAGATGTAAAAGTTGTAAAAATGTAAATTTACTAAAAGACCAGTGGTTCAAACCACCGGTCTTTTACGTTTTTACCCAGCCATTTATCCACAAGCCGCGGTCGGCTTCGTGCTAAGATGTTTTTATATGGATCGGGTTGAACCAGTGGGTTTAGAGCAGGCGATTGTGCGCACAGTCGCCTGGTTTTCGTTATTTGATTATCCTTTAACGGGTTTTGAGATTTGGTGCTGGCTTTATGCACCAGGGCAAAAGTTTACTTTGTCCGATGTAGAAAAGGTTTTGGCCGAAAGTTCTTGGTTGCCAGGTCGGGTTTGCCAAAGCGATGGTTTTTTTGTTCTTGGTGGCAGAAATCCGAAAGATTTTATCAAACTTCGCCAAACAAAATTTTTGGACGCGGCTCGCAAGTTTAAAAAATTACGTCAGGCTGCCAAATTTTTTTCTTTGTTTCCTTTTGTTCGNNACCCCATTTCGTCTTTTAGGCCGTCGTCCAAAACAGACAAAAATCGATCCGTTTTGTTTTTCGTTTTTTACCACCCAGAATAATTTGTTTTTGGAAAAACTACTTTTGTCTGAAAGTGATCCGTACATGTATTATTGGCTGGCCTCGTTGGTTCCGATTTTTGATCGCGGAGAAATCCAAAATCAACTTATGCAAAAAAACAAATGGGCGTTTGATTTTTTACCCAATTCTTTTTTTGAAACAACCGGGGCAGAGGAGATTGGTTTTGTTTCTTTTAATTTTTTAAAATTTTTTGAGAAGGCCGTTAAACGACTGCAAGAAAAATTGTTACCGCTTTCGATTAAGACCGCGGCCAATCTTGATTCCAGAGTGATAGTTTCAGACGTCATGTTAAAATTTCATCTAAACGATCGTCGTGCCCATTTCCGCGAGGAGTGGAAAAAACTTTATGAAGCGTACGGTGCTGGCTAGCGCGTTAACTTATCTTTGTCTTTTCCTTCTGCCTTGGCAGACGGTGTGGATTTATGATTCGATTTCCCCCTCACTCCTAACCCCTCTCCAAGGGAGAGAGGGGGAATACTGGAAACTAACCCATTATGTCGTTCAGTTTTTGATTGTTATCGCAGTCTTGGTCCGTTGGGAAACGCAAAAGAGCGAAGTCGCCAAAAAAATAATGAAAAAAATCTGGTGGTTTTTCGCGGCCATGGTTTTTGTTTCATTTTTGTCGGTTCATCCGTATTTGTCCGGGGGTTTTTTGTTTCATCTTTTTTCCGCCGTACTTTTGTTTTGGTTGTTGCTCGACGAGCGAATTGAAACTAGAAAAATAATTTGGTTTTTTTCGCTCGGCCTGATCGCGCCATGTCTCCTCGGTTGGTGGCAGGTGTTAACCGGCTCGAGTTTGGCCTCGACCTTTTTGGGTCTCGCCGGCCATCTCGCCGCCACACCCGGCACCTCGGTGGTCGAGGTGGCCGGCGAACGGTTAATGCGCGCTTATGGTTCGTTCCCGCATCCGAATATTTTTGGCGGGTATTTGGCGATGGCGATAACGTTCATTCTTGTTTCAAAAAATAAACTCCTTTACCACACCACTTCAACACTCAAACACTCCATCACTTTAATAATTCTCACGCTTCTCACTTCAACATTAGTAATCACATTTTCTCGATCGGCGTGGTTGGCATTGACCATCGGAATATTTTCATTTTTTATTGTCAGCGCGATTGAAAGAAAAAAAATTTCGCGGAAATTTTTGTCGGGTTTGGCCATTGTTATTGTCGCTTTTGTCGCCACTGCCGCATTGTTCAATAATGCAATTTTTACTCGCCTCGACGCCACCGATCGTCTCGAAACCAAATCATTAACCGAGCGACAAAGCGAGTATCAGATGATCGGCGAGGTGATAAAAACCAATCCTTTCGTTGGTGTTGGCCCGGGCGCATATACAATAGCTTTGGCCGAAAAATTTCCCGGCCATGATGTCTGGTTTTACCAACCAATGCACAACTTGTTTTTATTATTTTTCGCCGAGACAGGATTGTTGGGGTTGATGTTTTTCGGGTTTGTAGTGTGGGCGGTTGTTCGTCGTAGGGATGGACGACAGTTCGTTACAGCGATCATACCAATCGTAACAACAATAACAACTCTTGCAATATTCGACCATTATTTATGGAGCCATTGGTCCGGGCTTGTCTTGCTGGTAGTGGTTTTGGCGATATTTGTGAAGGTTAGATGAAAAATGACAAGATTTCTTCATAAACAGACCGATCGGGCTTATTTTGAAGAAATCTTACATTTATTCCGAATTTCTGAAGTGACAGTACTGCAATTCCGCTGAATTTCGGTAGTGACAGTAACGATTTCTTGACAAATTTCTGAATTTAGTGTAAAATAAAGGTGTTATGATAAAAAGATATTTCGATAATTTGGAAGATTATGTAAAAAACGGTAAGGTTTTGGTAATTTTTGGTCCAAGAAGGGTAGGAAAGACGACTTTATTAAAACAATATCTTTCAAAGTTTGACACCAGCAAAAAATACAAACTTGATTCAGGAGATAATATTTTAACGCAACAAGTTTTAAGCTCTCAGGTTTTTTCGGATATTTTAGAATATGTTTCCGGTTACGATTTAATTGCCATTGACGAGGCTCAACAAATTCCGAATATTGGCATGGGTTTAAAAATTATCGTTGATCAAAAACCGGAAATTAAAGCCGTGGCCACAGGTTCGTCGTCGTTTGATTTAGCCAACAAAGTCGGCGAGCCATTGACCGGTAGAAAGACCACGTTGACGCTTTATCCGATTGCCCAGATGGAATTGACGAAGGAATATAATAATTTTGAGTTGAAAGAAAAATTGCCGGATTTTTTGGTTTTCGGATCTTATCCCGAAGTGGTTTTGGCTGAAAGCAAAAAAGAAAAAATAGAAATTTTGAATGAAATCGTTTCCTCGTATCTTTTTAAAGATATTCTTGCTTTGGAAAATATTAGAAATCCAAATACCTTGATTAAGCTGTTAAAATTATTGGCTTTTCAAATCGGTAAGCCGGTTTCTGTCGGCGAATTAGCCGTTCAATTGGGATTAAGCTCGCGAACCGTGGAAAAATATCTAGATCTGTTGGAAAAAACTTTTATCATAAAAACCATCGGCGGTTTTAGCCGAAACTTGAGAAAGGAAATTTCCAAAAAGAATAAGTATTACTTTTTGGACAACGGAATTCGTAATGCCGTCATCGGACAATTTAATAATCTCGAAGACAGGAATGATATTGGAGAAATTTGGGAAAATTTTTTGGTGGCCGAGAGAATTAAAAGAAACGCTTATCTTGAAAATTATTTTAACTGTTATTTTTGGCGAAATTACGACCAGAAAGAGATTGATTGGATAGAGGAAGGAGATGGCAAGATTTTCGGTTATGAAATCAAATGGAAGAAAGACAAATTTGTGATACCAAAGAATTTTACCGAGGCCTATCCCGAGGCGAAAGTTAAAGTCATTAACCAAGATAATTATCTTGATTTTGTTGCTAAATAATTGGACTGAGCAAAAACTAACGCCACCCAGGCGTTATTTTTTTTGCTGTGGACACAATCCCTTGCTTTTTCAGTGGGGGGGGTAAAATGGAGGTGGTTTTAAGAATTAATTTTGTTTTTATGTCTGAGTCTTCGGAAAGTAAGGGCGAGCCAAATTTGGAGGTCGGTCAGACCGTTGAACTATCTCAAATACCACAAGGATCTGATATGATTTTTTCTGATTTTGACGGTTTTGGGACTGAGACGAGTTATTGTCTTGTAAGGGCAGGATCGGAAAGTGTGGAAATCTGTAAAATATTTAAGCAACCAGAAGATTCTGAAATTTTTCCTGGTAAGTGGTGCGTGATACCAGATTGTACCGAAGAAAGGAGAGCAAGATCAAAAGTAAAAATAATCGGTCGTTGGTCTGATAAAAAAGATTAAGATTTTTTTATTTAAGGGTATTGACAAAATCAGCCAAAAACCGCAAGATAATAACCTTAGAAGGTTATTATTTTTTTACGCTCTATGCCATTAAAACCTCTCGGCGATCATGTTATCGTCAAACCAATTTCCAATGAAGACGAGGTCACCAAAGCCGGCATCGTCCTGCCATCGACTGTTGACAAAGACCGTCCGGAACGTGGCGAAGTTATTGCTGTTGGCCCGGGTCGGATTCTTGATAACGGTTCGCGATCAGTCATGGATATTTTTGTCGGCCAAAAAGTCGTTTTCAAAAAATATGCTCCGGACGAAGTTAAAATCGACGGACAAAATTTTCTGGTAATTAATGTAAGCGAGGTAATCGCTGTTATTGAGTAATAAATTTGGGGGGTCTAATTTTAAATTTTCTACTAATCTACGAATCTACAAATCAGTTATAAATTTGGGAAAGCGGAATCAATAAAAATATGGACGAGCGTTATAAATATTTTGAAGCAAGAGATTCGATTGAGGGTGCGGGGTTTAGTAAAGAAGAAATAAAAACAATTAGCGATCTTGGTTTAACAATTAAGGACTTGCAAAAACTTCTTGAGGGGCCATCTTTTGCCGAAGGTAGTTATGCCTTGATTTTTGAATTGGCGGACAATAATCAAAAGGTTGTGGCAAAAGTTTGGAAAAATCCTAAACAAGATTCTGGAAGGGCGGAACGCGAGAATGTTGTCTTGCGTTTATTAAGAATGCGAAAATCCGAAAAAGTTCCTCGTGTGTTAAAGGACGAACCCCAAGAAGTATCGTCTGTAAACGAAAAAGAATTTTATACCCGGGTTAAAAAAAATTTGGACAAAGAACTTGCGGTGCTTAAAAAACTTTTATCATAAATAATTTTATGCCCGGATTTGATCTGCATTTACACTCTGCTTGCTCGGATGGAAAACTGTCGGTATCAGAAATAGCCCAGATTCTTAAAGAAAAAAAATTAAAGTATTGCGCTTTGGCTGACCATAATAGCGTAGACGGAATTCAAGAATTAATCGAGGCACTTGAGGGGTCGGGAATTAAGGTTATTCCGGCCGTCGAGCTTACGGCCAAGCAAAATGAAAATGAGGTGCATATCTTGGCCTACGATTTTAATATTAAAGCGGCCGCGAAAATAATAAAAGAGCGTAACGAAATCGTTTATTCTCAAAAAATAAAGGAAATGGCCGACGCGGTTAAGCTTTCTCGCGAAGCCGGGTTCAAGATAACCGACGGTTTAAGTCCTTCCGAAAAACATCCGGTAAGTTTAACCATTGCTTTGGATATTTGTTCTAACGACGCTAATCAGAATTTCTTTTTAAAAAAATATGGTAAACGGTTTGTTGCGGAAGATGTTTATTATGAATACCAAGCACCTGGCAAATTATGTGCAGTAGAAAGAAGTGGCGTCACAGTTGAGTGGTTGGTGCAAAAATTTAAAGGTATTGCCCAGGATTTTATTATTGCCCATCCGTTTGTGTCCGTTAGTGTAGTTACCAGACCGCTTGATGAATTTGAAATCAAGAACTTGCTGGAAATCGGATTAACCGGAGTAGAGATTTTTCACAACAAAACTACTACTGAACAGATGGATTTACTAAAAAGAATAGTTAAGGAAAGGTCGCTTCATTACACCGGTGGTTCAGATTTTCATGGAAGAGAAACCGACACGCCTATAGGTCAGTACGGCCCTGGCTGTTTTGTTCCGAGTTTTCTTCTGACAAATTATGGATCAGATTTTTAAAATTTTATTTAATAAAAGCCGTACAACAATTGCTGAAAAAATATGATTTTATCGTTGTTATAGCCGGCTCTCAAACAGATCGAAGGTATTTACATTCAATTAACAAGTTTCTCGAAAACAAAGTTTGTCAGAAGTCGTTCTGTTTTTTGGGGCACGTCAATCAATTAGAAATGTCTGAAGTTTTTAATATTGCCGATTGTGTTGTAACACCGTCTTTATACGAACCTTTTGGTATGGTTAATTTGCAGGCGGCTTTTTTGGGTAAAACAGTGATTACCACAAATATCGCCGGGTCAGTTGATGTTTTGCGAGATTATGATAACTTAGTGGTTGTCCGTCCGTGTTCTGTTGAGGATATTCAGGATTCTTTGGAAAAAATATTATCAACCAATAGGAAGGTAACCGCGCAGTCTTTTGATTTTAGTCAGTACTTATGGGTGAATGTAGCGAAGGAGATGTTGAATTATATGAAGTATTAATAAAGTAAACGCGGGGTTACGAATTGCAAATCCACGAATAAGTTATAGGATTAGAAATCCTGGTAAAAGAAAATATTTGTAGATTTGTAATTCGAACCCCCAAAAAAATATGCCTAAACAATTGCTTTTCAACGAAGACATTCGTCACAAACTAAAAAGCGGCGTCGACCAGGTTGCTAACGCGGTAAAAGTCACCCTCGGTCCGCGCGGGCGCAATGTCGTGCTCGACAAAGGTTATGGCGCGCCGACTGTCACCAAAGATGGTGTGACCGTGGCCAGAGAAATCGAGCTTGAAGACAAGTTCGAAAATCTCGGTGCCGAACTCATCAAAGAAGTTGCTTCAAAAACCAACGATATTGCCGGTGATGGTACAACCACAGCCACGGTTTTGGCCCAGGCTTTGATTTCCGAGGGCTTGCGTAATGTCACAGCCGGAACCAATCCGCAACTTTTGCGTCGCGGTATTGAAAAAGGTTTGGAAGCGATCATTCAAGAAATCAAAAAAATTGCCACGCCGATCAAAGGCGACGAGATTAAACAAGTCGCTTCGATCTCGGCAAACGATAAAGAGATTGGTGCCAAGATCGCCGAGGCTATGAGCAAGGTTGGGGAGAACGGTGTCATTACTGTCGAAGAATCGCAGTCGTTCGGTGTTGAGGTTGAAGTGGTCGAAGGTATGCAATTCGACAAAGGTTATGCTTCGCCTTACATGATCACCAACGCCGATCGTATGGAGTCTGAGTATAGTGATGCCATGATTTTGATTACTGACAAAAAAATCAGCACTCTCCAAGATTTGCTGCCGCTGCTCGAAAAAGTCGCTCAGACCGGTCGAAAAGAATTGGTGATTATTGCCGAAGATATCGACGGCGAAGCTTTGACGACGTTGGTTTACAACAAACTCCGTGGTGTTTATAACACCTTGGCCATTAAAGCTCCCTCGTTCGGCGATCGTCGCAAAGCTGTCCTTGAGGATATTGCCACTATTACTGGCGGTCGAGTTATCTCCGATGAAGTTGGTTTGAAACTCGAGGCCGTGGAATTGTCTGATTTGGGTCGAGCCCGAAAAGTTGTTTCGACCAAAGACAACACCACGATCGTTGACGGTCAGGGGGCGAAAGACGTGGTAGAAAATCGCGTGGCCACTTTAAAAAAGCAATTAGAGACTACCGAGTCGGATTTTGAAAAAGAAAAAATTCAAGAACGCATTGCCAAACTTTCCGGCGGTGTGGCTGTTATCAAAGTTGGCGCAGCTACCGAAACCGAAATGAAAGAAAAGAAAGATCGTGTTACCGATGCTGTCGAAGCCACCAAGGCCGCGGTCGAAGAGGGAATTGTGCCCGGCGGCGGTGTGGCTTTCTTGCGTGTCCTCTCGGTTCTCGATTCCACCGAGACAATCGGCGACGAACGCGTCGGTCTCGATATTTTGCGTCGAGCTCTTGAAGAACCGATTCGTCAAATCGCCACTAACGCCGGCAAAGACGGTTCGGTTGTGGCCGATAAAGTAAAAAACGGTCAAGCCGGTTTTGGCTACAACGCCGAGACCGATGTTTACGAAGACATGTTGGCGGCCGGTATTATTGATCCGGCAAAAGTTACTCGTTCGGCTTTGCAAAATGCTGTTTCCATCGCGGTTATGGTTTTGACCACCGAGGCCGGCGTGACGGATTTGCCGAAGAAAGACGAACCAGCGCATGAGCATGGTGGTGGGGGAATGGGGATGTATTAGTTGGTTTTTGGGCTTGAAATGCTAGAAAGGCTAGAGAGGCTTTTGGGACCGGCCGTCTGGAAAAGGCGGCTGGTTTTTTGAATATTGACGGTGTTTACAGCGGGTGTATATTTAAGGTGTCCTAAAAAAGTCCCTTGTTCGAAAGGATTTGTGGCCGATGATTTTATCGGCTTTGAGTCACTGACGAGAGGTGACGAGTTTTGGGACAGAGAAAGCTCCATGATTTCAGGTGTTTCACATTTCATGTGGGCCGTGATGGCCATCATCGCGTTCCTTCCACTCACCATCGGCTGTGCGCCGACGGACATCGTGTCCGAGGACACCGGCGACATCGAGGCCGACCTCTGGGACGAGGATTTGATCCCTGACCCCGAGACCTTCGAGTCAGTCATCACCAGAACCTACTACGTCTACAACCCGACCACGGGTGGGTGCTCCAGTGCTCTTCGCCTGACAGCCAGGGGCTCGCGCATCACCAAGATTCTCCCCTCGGGCTGTGTGGTGAACGGTACTGCAGCGACAGCTCATCCGAGCTGGACCACTCTCACCTCGGGCGGTGTCTCGACCCTCGTCGACACCTGGTATGCCCGCACCGGCGACCGTTTCGATCACACTGCCACCTCGGCCAACTACTACGAGTGGTGTGACAGCCACGCCATGGTCACCGTCAGGGTCACCGGATCGAGCGTCACCGGCCTCTCCTACTGGTTCACCGATTCCACGCGGTGCGTCTTCTAGTGGGTCTCTGTTTGTCTTGGGCCTCGGATAGGATTCGGGGTCCGTTTTTTTATGACATTATGAAGAAAAATAAGGTTTTTTTATTGGTAATTTTTTTTATTTTTTTTATTGGTTGTCTTGTTTTTAATTATTTGTTTTTTAAACAGTCACAAAATCCAAGTGTCTCTGAGACTTGGTTAAAAACTTCTTGTCTTTTAGTTTCCACCCCTGGCGACGACGTCTTGGTGGAAGGTGATGTTTTCACTAGTGACGGTGTAAAGATTCATTATTGGTTTTATGATCGCGGCACAGAAACTGTCACGATTTTTTTGCACGGCGGCCCCGGACACGACACTTACGATTTTCGTGATACCTACCTGCCCGATGGTTATGCTGACAGATTTGGTTCGTTGTTATTGTTCGACCAGCGAGGTAGCGGGCTTTCTGATAACTTTGCGACCAATAAAAATTTAACTAAAGAAGACATTAATTTTGATCGTTTTATTGAAGATATAAATGAGTTGCGAGAATGTATTATTCCGGGCCATCCGGTAATTATCTGGGGTCGTTCTTTTGGTGGTTTGCTGGCGGCCGCTTACGCCGATTCTCACCCCAAAGGTGTCGTGGCTTATCTGCTTTTTTCTCCGGGGGTTTTTGATCGGGAAATAACGGAAAAGGGTGGAGAAGACATAATCGCCTTAAATAACGGTATTGCGATTTTAGATAATTTTATAACCGTCAGGGCTGAAAAAAAAGAAAAAGAACTGCTTGTTAAAGAATATAATTCACGAAGGCCGAAACACGATCCGGGACAAAAAATTCCTTCAAGTGACACTCCTTATGATGTGGCCGAGGCTATTTACAATGCTGGTATAGCCATGGAAGAAAACGAGCACTTACTGGAAAAGAATTTTTATTATTTTTTGACCGCGATGAAAAACCTGCCGGTTTTCATCCAGTATGGTGGTTACGATACCATAGTTCCACCGCTCGCTATCGAAGCGATGAAGCCTTATCTTGATTTGGCCACCTATTTTGAGATTCCCGAGGAAGACCATTTTGCCGCTTACGCCCATCCGGATGAAGTTTATGATCAGCTGGAATTGTTTTATTTAAACAATAAGATTGACGGACTCCGATAACTCATTAATTTTTTATGAAATTGTATCTCGTTACTATTCTCACGCTTCTTGTGATGGCTACCGGTTTTGGTTGTGCCAAACAATCCAATGTCGAAGAACAATCAACCACGGATTGGAAAACCTACATCAATTCGATATGCGGTTTTTCTTTTAATTATCCTAACGATGCCGTAATTGGGCTGGATGAAGAAAAAGTCGTCGGGATTACTACTCAAGAAAGTTTGAATTTTCAAGACAGCCAAGAAGGCGAAGTTCCGCCGTTTTATTATATTAACGTTTCTTGTTTAGAAGATTTGCAAACACTCATTACTAATCATGGAGACAATTTCGATCGAACAAAAGAATCTATTAAAAACCTTGAAGATTTTTTTAATGCCAATACGCTTTCGGTAATTAGATATCTTGGTCAAACCGAAGTCGATGGTTTTCCGGCATTTAAAACCGTTGTTGGCATAGATAATTCTTATGCGCTTTGGATTGACCGTGACGGGGTAATTTATCAGTCAACTACCACCGACTTCGTCGGTGGCTTGTTGGTTGGATAAGAGCTACGCTCATTGAATCGGTTGGTTGGTTGTTGGTTTTTTGGCATATCGGAATCGAGCAAGGACTTCGTCTTAAATGGAAACCGTTGCCGGCTTCGCCGGCGGTTTATTGCGGGAATTAACATTTTCTCCGAGTTCAGAAGACAGTGAATTAATATCTGTTGCTCAAAAAGAAATATTGTCGAGTTTTAAATTCAGTGAATAGTTTTTTGAAAATCAGCCATCTTTAGGTGGTTGATTTTTTAATTCGCGGCTGGTTTTTTGTTCGGCTTTATGATAAATTTGCGTCGGAGGAAATAACCATGGACTGGTTCTTTCTAAATCTTACCTGTTTCGACAGTTGGTTGCACCAAACCATCACCGAACCGATCTTTGCAGCGACTTGTCGCCTGTTGAAGATGACCAGAAGAAATTTGACCATGAGTCTCTTCGGACTTTTTTCATTCTGCCTTCTGTTGGCCCCAATTAGTACCGTTGGCTTTACATACAAACAGATGGAAGACAAGACATTTAGTCTACTCTGCGCCTTTGGAACAATGCTGATGTTCGGCTTTCGTGTCTTCCCGTTGTTTGATGTTGATGAATCTGGCCGACTACCGGTGCGGCTCGAGGTTTTTCTTCGTGCCCTAAAGAGGATCAGACCGATTTGCTGTTTTGCGATGTCGATTTTATTTGTCATGGCTCCGGTTTTTTGTTCTCCGGAAAAAATTATTTCGGACATTTTGAGCGAAACGGGTACAATCTTTTTTGTGTTGTTTTTGCACATCTTGGATGTCGACGATCTATCCAAACCTTGATTATACCTCTCGCCTTTCCGTCTCGTGCGGATTTTTTTTATTTTTATCCATTCATGTGATACCTTGATGATGTATGAACAAAAATTTCGTCATCTTCATTGATTGGTACGGTACCTTGAATACCAATCTTTTTTGGGAAGATTTGTTGTCTAAACCCGAGATGAAAGCGGCTCAACAAAGATTGATCGGCAGTGAAAGAAATATTTTTGACGACTGGNNATGGGCCGGTCTGCCTTACGATTTGCTTTGGTCGGAATTCGTCAGCTCGTGTCAATCGATGACTTTTGGTGAATCCTTGAAAGAGGCAATTGCTGGTCTTCGTCTCGAGGCTTATGTCGTTCTGGCGACCGGAAATATGGATTGTTTCAGAAAATTTATCGTACCCGCTCTTAGATTGGAAGAAGTTTTTGATAGAATCGTGGTTTCTTCTGATTTAGGATTTTTAAAAACCGAAAAAAACGGAGATTTTTTTACGACTGTTTTGAGCGAGCTCGGCGTGCCGATTGAGAGAGCGGTTCTTATTGAAGATTCTGAAAAAAGTTGCTCTTTTTTTCGCTCGCTTGGCGGTTTGGCATATCAAGTCAAGAACAAAGATGAGACCATATCGGCTATTGAAAATCTTCGTCAATCTGTTAAACTAAGCTCATAAAAATTAACTCGCCTTCGCTGGGCTTCCTCCTTCGCCGGGCTTCGAAGGACACGGTCGGCGAAGTAAACCCAATTTTCTATGGAAAACGAACCAATCATCTCGAAAAACTCCAAAGATATCGAAGAAAATAAACTTTTAGCTGCCATTGGCTACCTTGGTATTCTTTGTCTGATTCCGCTTTTGGCCAAAAAAGACAGCGCTTTTTGCCAGTTTCACGGCAAACAAGGTTTGGTGATTTTCATCGTTTGGATTGTTTTGTCCTTTATTAATATTTTGCCGTTTATTGGACAGATAATTTGGCTGCTCGGATCATTGGTGCTAGCCGTCTTGGTTGTCATGGGCATGATTCATGCTTTGAATGGCGAGGAGTGGGAAGTGCCGGTTTTGGGGCAGTACGCGAAGCAGATAAAGTTGTAGGTGGAGAGGTTAAGGGGGGTTAAGTTGGGGTTAAGGGAGGTTAAGTGAGGTTAAATATGGTAAATTATCAGCAGCCTTATTGTTCTTCTTTGGTTTGGCAGAAGGCTGATAAATTTCTTTTGGAAGTTTATCAATTAACCGCTAGTTTTCCAAAAGAAGAGTTGTATGGCGTGACTTCTCAATTTCGTCGGGCGGCGCTTTCTGTTGTTTTAAATGTTGTCGAGGGAAAAGCCAGAGGAAGTCAGAAAGAATTTTTGCGCTTTCTTTTTATTGCCAGAGCTTCTTTGTCTGAATGCGCTTATCTTTTAGAATTTAGTTTTAAAGTAGGTTACATAAACCAAGAAGCGTACAATAAACTTGAGTTTAGTCGAAGAAACACCAGTTATTTTTTACAGCAAGCCATAAACGGAATTACTAATCCCAAAGAATTACCCAACAAACTTTAACCACCCCTAACCCCTCTTAACCACCCTTTCTCCCTCCACTATGACCGATTTACAAACCAAAATTCAAGCCCTCCAGGCGCGTATCGATACCACCTGGGGGTTGCTTTGACCTCGATCGGGTCAAAATAGAAATAAAAGCCCTGGAAGTCGAAATGACTTCCGAGGGCTTTTGGTCTAATCAAGAAAAGGCCAAAGCGGTTTCAAAAAAAGCCGCCGATTTGCGTGGCGAGCTTGAAACTTGGGAGAATTTAAAAAAAGATTTACTCGAACTTAAAGAACTTGCCGATTTGAACGAAGAAAATTTGCGTGAAGAGATTGAAGCAAAATTTGTCGAGCTAGAAAAACTTTTTTCCGGCCTTGAATTCAATACTTTGTTTGCCGGGCCTCACGATCAAAGCAACGCCATTGTCTCCATCCATGCCGGCGTCGGCGGTACCGAGGCTATGGACTGGGCCGAGATGTTGTTTCGCATGCTGACGCGTTTTGCGGAAAAGAAAAATTTCAATGTTGATATTTTGTGGGAATCGCGTGGCGAAGAAGCCGGTTATAAATCCATTACTTTTCGCGTGGCCGGGCGTTATGCTTTTGGTTATCTTCAGTCCGAAGCCGGTGTTCATCGCTTGGTTCGCATCTCGCCGTTTGACGCCGAAAAAATGCGTCACACCTCGTTCGCTTTGGTCGAGGTGATTCCCGAACTCGAAGAAATTTCTGAAACCGAAATTGATCCCAAAGATTTGCGTATTGATACTTTTATGTCCGGAGGGAAGGGTGGACAAAGTGTCAATACCACTTATTCGGCTGTGCGTATCGTTCATATTCCAACCAACACCACTGTTCAGTGTCAAAACGAACGTAGTCAGCAACAAAACAAAGAAACCGCTTTAAAAATCTTGGCTTCAAAACTTCGTCATCTACAAGAACAAGAACTGGCCGCCGAAAAAAAGAAACTCCGCGGCGAATATAAGAGCGCTGAATGGGGAAACCAGATTCGCAGTTATGTTCTCCAACCTTATCAAATGGTCAAAGACCATCGCACCGACTTTGAGACGCCGGATACTCAAGGTGTACTTGATGGCGATATCGAGTCTTTTGCCGAAGCTTATTTAAGAAAACAGATTGGTGAGAGTGATCGTTGGGCTGAGGCGAATCAGGAGTAAGGTTTGAACCAGGATTATCAGGATTTTGGGGATTCACAGGATTTGGAGTTGTTCTTTGTTGTAGTGAGTGTTAAAAATCCAATCATAATCAAACAATCTATGACAAAATATCAAAAAATCCTCGTCACCGGTGGTGCTGGATTCATCGGCTCACATATTGTTGATGCTCTCGTGGCTCGTCGCTACAAAACTTATGTAGTCGATAACCTGTCACGCGGAAAAAAAGAGAACGTTAATCCCAACGCCCAGTTTTTTAAGCTGGATATTACCAGCCCCGAGTTTCCGAAGTTGATTAAGAAACTAAAACCGGATGTGATTTTTCATGTGGCCGCGCAGATTGATGTGCGAAAATCTGTGGCCGCTCCGATTGCTGATGCCAAGATTAATATTTTGGGAACACTGGCTTTGGCCGAAGCTGCGGCCGTTGCTGGAGTCAAGAAAATTATTTTTTCATCTTCGGGCGGGGCAATGTTTTCCGACGATATCAGACCACCGTATTCCGAGGAAACCAGAGAACAGCCTGTTTCGCCTTATGGCATTGCCAAGCGGGCTTCGGAGTTGTATTTGGATTTTGAACAAAAGACTCGCGGTCTGTCTTCGGTGGTTTTGCGTTATGCTAATGTTTATGGTCCGCGACAAAATTCTTTGGGCGGCGCCGGAGTGGTGGCGATTTTTTGTGAAAAAATGTTGGCTGGCTTGCCGACAAAAATCAACGGCAGTGGTAAGCAGGCTCGCGATTATGTTTATGTTGGTGATGTTGTCAGAGCCAATCTTTTGGCCATGAATGAAAAAACCCAAGGCGTTTTTAACATCGGCACTGGCCGAGAAATTAGCGTCAACGAACTTTTTCGTCAGCTTAAAAAAATTACCAAGTATCAATTGTCGGAAAATCACGGTCCGGCTTGTTCGGGCGAGGTTAGGCGATCGTCTTTGGTTTGCAAAAAGGCGGCTAAAGAATTGGCTTGGCAACCGAAGACAAAGTTAGATGATGGGTTGTTAAAAACCGTGGAGTGGTTTAGAAAACAGAAGGTGAGTGGAAAAAAAGTAAAAGCGTAAAATTTTTTAAGGCTGTGAAAAAAATAAATGAAGAAATCAAAAAGGCCGTAGAAATTTTGAAAGCTGGCGGGGTGGTGGTTTTTCCGACCGAGACGGCTTATGGTTTGGCGGCTGATGCGACGAATGAAAAAGCCGTTCGTCGCGTTTTTGCTATTAAGGGACGCGAGGGCGAGAAGACGTTTCCAATGATTGCCGCGAGTTCGAAAATGGTGGAAAAATACGCGATTTTGTCACCAAATATTAAAAAAATTGTAAAAAAATATTGGCCAGGACCGTTGACAGTGGTGGCGCCGGTGCGAATCGTAATTGTCGGGGCGAATGGTCATTCGTCCATACGATCGGGTACTATTCGTAACGGTACTGTCGCCATTCGTGTTTCCTCGAATCCAATTGCAGAGGAATTGTCGCGTCGGTTGGGGCGGCCGATTGTTTCGACTTCGGCTAATTTATCTGGAGGGCCGGCTTGTTATTCGGTTCGAGCCGTGAAAAACCAACTTGGTGACAAACCGGATTTTTATTTTGACGTTGGCCGTCTGCCTAAAAGAAAACCCTCGACAATAATTACGGAAAAAAACGGCGAGGTAATTATTTTAAGAGTCGGTTCAATAAAATTATGATGGCTAAAAAATCTTTTGGACAAAATTTTCTTTCGGATAAAAATATTATCCGAAAAATTGTCGAAGCCGCCGAGGTTAAACCCGGCGACTTGGTTTTGGAAATCGGTCCGGGGCAGGGAAGTTTGACTGAAGGTTTACTCGAAGTCGGTACCCGGGTGATTGCGGTGGAGCTTGACGAAGACTTGTTGCCACTTTTGCAAGAAAAATTTGGCGAGAAGATTGAGTTAATCCACGGCGACATTTTGTCGGAAAAAACTTGGCAAAAAATTCGTCCACTTATCGGTCAAAAAAAATATTCCGTGGTCGCCAACATTCCTTACAACATTACTTCGCCAATTCTCGAAACTTTGTTTCGAGCCGAGCCGCGGCCCGAGTGTTTAACACTTATGGTTCAACGTGAGGTTGCTGACCGACTTTTGGCCGCGCCACCAGAGACCGGAGTTTTATCAATTGCTTGCCAGCTTTACGCGACCGGAAAAAAAGTCCTGTCGGTTTCGCGCGGCTCTTTTCGGCCGGCGCCCAAAGTTGACTCTGCGGTCATTAAACTTGATTTGCGAAAAAAGTGGTTAGAAAATATTGATCCGGAAGAAGTTTTAAAAATTGTTAAAGCCGGTTTTTCGTCTCGGCGTAAACAACTTCACGGTAATTTGGCCAAAAGTAGTCGTTGTTCTTCAGAGACAACCAAAGCCATACTCAAAAAACTTGGTTTAAGTGAAAAAGCTCGAGCCGAGAATTTATCTGTTGAAAATTGGGTTAAATTTTACGGTTTTCTTAAAGAAAATAAGTCAGAAGAAGATTAAAAAAGAAAAAAATATTTGTTTAAATACCACGATTTCAGTTGGCTAATGGAGATTGTGGTATTTGTTTTCCACACCCTGGTAAATTAACTGTTAACATTGCCTTTTTTTTGTTATAATACCAAGCGATTATGAATGAGAATCGTCGGACCGTGGCAAAAAGAAAAAAACCTTTTTCTAACGAGGAAAAGGTAGCTTTTGTTTTGCTTTTAACTATTGGTTTTTTAGGTGTGGTTTTTGGTTTCAAATCTTTTGGCGCCAATCTAAGCCGGCCCTTTCAAGTTCAGTTGGCGGCTTATACCGGCGAGTCCTTTATGACCATTACCGAAAAAGAAGCCGCCGAAGTCGAAAGACAAAAAACCACCGACACCGACGCCGATGGCCTTTTGGATTACGACGAATTATATATTTACAAAACCAGTCCTTATTTAACCGACTCCGATTCCGACGGCCTTGACGATAAAACCGAAATTTTTTCCAACCAAGATCCTAATTGTCCGGTAGGCAAAGATTGTTATGCCTCGGTGGCCACGGCTAACTCACCAGAAGAGGCGGCTGATTCTTCTTCAGGCAATTCGGCTTTAATTTCCAACTTGTTGGGAATCTCGAATACTGACACTTCGGGCGCGGATTTTCAATCAACCGATGATATAAACAATATTTTTTCTTCGTTAGATGTTGGTGAAATTCGAACAATTTTGATTTCACAAGGTATTCCCAAAGAAACAGTCGACGCCATGTCTGACCAAGAAATTCTCGATTTGTTAGATCAAGCCTTAAGTCAAGCCACTGAATTGGAACAAACGGAATCTTTATTGCCAGAGAGCGACGCTTCCAACCAATAATTTTAATTCTCAAAGTTCAGTCCGGAAATTTATGGACAGAAAAAAAAATCAAAGAAAACATTTTGCCAGTTGGCTTATGGCCTTAATGGTGTTGTTTTTACTTTTGCCAACTTGGTTTTTAGGGCCGGAAGCCCATGCTGGAAATCGGAAATTTTTTAGCTCGCCGGAGTTTCTTGTCAGACTTGGACTGGAACAAGCGACAGCAGCGGCTTGTGTGAATAAAATGCCTCCAGATCCGGCTTGTGCTCAAGAATCGATTAGTGAGGCTTATGATTTAACTTTTGGAGAATTAATCGGCCCAATGTTAAAAGCCACAGCCATGACGGTTTTGGTGGATTCGTTTCAGTATGTCTTGGATACCCTGGCTTATCAATCAGCTGTTTGGATTACCACCGGCGGTAGCGGTGAAAGTCCGTTGTTTGAAACCAGTTCGGCGCCCGACGCCTGGAATAAATTCGGTTTGGATGTGGCTGCCAACGCAGTCGGAAGTTTAAGCGATGGTCTTCAAGATTATTTGGATGTTGAATTTAACCTCTGTGCCCCACCCAATCCGGTTTTTCGAGCCGGTTTGGCTTTGGGTATAAAAAGCACTTATCGGCCAACGGCGCCAAAATGCGACTGGCAGTCTATTCAGTCCAACTGGGAGGGTTTTGTTCAAACCATCGAGCAAACTTCCGCAAGTCCGACCGAAGCAATTTTAAACGAAGTTGCCAAAGGTTTGCGGCCAGGCCAAAATTCTTTATCTTATTTTGTCGAGGCTAATATCAAGGTTAACGAAAAAACTTTAGAAAAAAAACAAAATCTTTGGAGCGACTTTTTGGCCAATAAACGTTTCAAGGATGTTTCTGATTTTGTTACCGGAACCGTGGAAACTCCGGCCGAAGTGGTTAGTGGAAGTTTTCAGGCCCAATTGCAATTCACCAAAGAGGGCAAACTTGATAAAGCCATGGATGCGGCCGTTGCCGATTCTGATATTCTGCTAATGATGTTAAAACAAACCACCTCGGTTTTTTTAACCACACTTATTTCAAAAGGTGTCGATCGATTTATTCAAAACGGTCTTTATAAATCAGACTCGGAAGAAGCCGATCCTTTTGACGACGAGAGTTCTTCGTCTTTCGGTCGAAGTCAAGCCGAAGAATTTTTTTCTGATCTGATTTCTACCACCCCGATGAGTCTTGATAACTATAGTATTTTAACCCAATTTACAACCTGTACCAGTGGTACCAGTTTGGTTCGTCAGGCAAACAACTGCGTCATGGATTTATCTATGTTTGGCGTGGTTACCAGGTCATCGGCCGGGGAAGGGATTACTGTGGGTCAGGCCATGGCCGATGGTAAACTTTTTGGCGATTGGGCTCTTTATTCACCCAATGATTTAACTCACAACCAAGATCCTAATTGTTACACTTATGGTTATTGCTACGGCAACTTGGTCAAACTTCGCAAGGCGCGAATTTTGCCAATCGGTTGGGAAATAGCCGCAGCTTCCGAGCAAAATTCCGTTAGCAGTCCAATAACTTTGCAAGAGGTTGTGGCCGGTTTTAATGACTGCAACAGTGACAATAAATTAGACGCCGAGCATCCTTGGTGTCATTTAATTGATCCAAATTGGATCATTAAATATCCGGAACAACGCTGTGATGCTTCGATGATTGGCGAACAATTAATCTCGGCCGATTTGGCCGGCCGTTCCGGCAGTTGTGTTGATGATCCAAGTTGCGTGGGCGAAGACGCCGACGGGAATTGTTTAGGTTATGGTTATTGTGTGCGCGAAAAAAATACCTGGGATTTTAACGGCGATGCTTGTCCGGCTGATTACGCCACTTGCATGAGTTTTACTAATTCTGAAACTTCGGTCAAGAGTAATTGGCTTTTAAACACTTTAGATCAAGGAATCTGTTCGTCGGCCAATGCCGGTTGTTTGTGGTATCGCACCAACAAATACGCCACCAATGCCGGTACTGTTACCGATACCAGTGATGATACTTACGAATGGTTGCCAACCAACGACTTGTATTTAACCGCTGGTCGCGAGAACGATGTTTTGTCTTTTGATTCTTCGGGCACGCCAACCGCGCGTACTACTTATGATTATGATGTCGATGGCGACGGTGTCGAAGAGGGAAGTTATAACGTTTATTCTTTTGAAGATCGAATTTATTTAAATTCCGAGGTTGAGTATTGTTCCGAAGAAACCGTTGGTTGTTCCAAGGTTTATCCGGTTAACGACTCTCTTTCGCTTAATTTGATTCGTAACGCCAGTTTTGAAGACGATGAGGACGATAACGGCGCGGCTGATTTTTGGACAACTACTGCGACCGACGATTTCATTTACGACGAATCCGGTTCTTATGCTTTTAGTGGCACAGACAGTTATTATTTGGATGGTCCGGAATTGAACCAAAGTCAAATTCGTCTTCAACCAAATCGTTTTTACACTTTGTCTTTTTATGCCCAAGGAAGTGCTAGTGATTCAATGGCGACCTTGTCTTTGGAATTAAAGGATTCTTCGAATACTTCGGTTGTTTTAACCGGTTATAGCACTGACTGCTCTCTCTCTGGCACCGATACCGTAACTCTTTCTTCCAACTCATCTCTCGGGACTTCGAGTTTCGCCAGTTACGATTGTACATTTACTACGCCAAGTTTGAGCGATAGCCGCGATTGGATCGTCGGCGCCTTGACGATTAAAAGTACGGCCACAATTTATATCGATGCTATTCAGCTTGAGGTAGGTGAAGTGCCGAGTGATTTTCACGAAGATTATAGTGATGTTTCTCCGGCTGTCGAATATTTGCAGTTGGCGCCGGCCTGGTTGGGTTGCGAAGGTAAAGCCACCGATCCGGCTGATTGTGATAACTATACTCAAGTCTGTTCGGCTACCGAGGTCGGTTGTTCACTGTACACCCCGGTCGATGGTGATCCGAGTGTGCCGGCCATTATCTCCGAAACCGACCAATGTCCGTCCGAATGTGTTGGTTACGCCACCTACAAACAAGAATCTACGGATTATGACGCCGAAGAATTTCCACTTTATTTTATTTCTGATTCAGCCAACACTTGTTCTTCGGCCTATGTTGGTTGCGACGAATTTACTAATTTGGAAACCGAAGAAATCGAAACTTATTCGTATTTGCGAGCCTGCGTAACTCCAGAAATGAACGCCGGCGAAGTTTTCTTTACTTGGGAAGGTTCTGATGCCGCTGGTTATCAGCTGGTTTCTTATCTTTTGTTAAGTTCGCAATTGGCGGTGAATGATACTGTTGGTTATACCGAGGGTACAGCTAGTGTTAGTGATGACACCTCGGCCGGCAACGCTCCGTGTACTAGTTGGGAAGTCTCGTCGGTTAATGATTTAATTTGTACCGATGATTTAGATGTTCTGAAAATCATCGATGAGTGTAATGAACACGCCGACATTTTAACCAATCCGGACTGTCGGGAGTTTTACGATAGTTTAGGTGTTATTCACTATCGTTTGTTTTCCGAAACCGTTAGTGTCTCCGATGATTGTACGGCTTATCGAAAAACCGAAATCGATGCCACAGATTGCGCCTACTCTGGCGGCTTTATGACCGCGGCCGGCGAGTGCCGTTATTATCTTGAACCAAACGAAAGTACGGTTTGTCCGGTGGCCATGGCTGGTTGTCGCGAATACACCGGTGGCTCTAGCCGTAATTCCTCTTCGATTCTTACAGAATATTTTGAGTATGGAACTTACGATGGTTATACTTCAACAGATGCCAGTTTGGCTATTAGTAATGAATCGGTTGCCGTTGATGGTCATTCGCTTAAGGTAACGACCACCTCTTCCAACAGTCGTGTTATTGTTGCTCCGGATAATATTGTGGCTGGCAAGACTTATGTTTTGAAATTCTGGGCTAGCGGCACGGGTTCGGTGCGGCCTTCGTTGGTTGATAATGGTGGCGACGACGATGCCCACTTTTTTTCCGACGAGGTTACGGAATTGAGTTCTTCGTGGCAGCTATACGAAATCGGTCCGATCGAGACTACCGGTAGTGACTTTGCGATTTTTGATGAAACTGCAGTATTAGCTTTTGATTTTTCTGCCAGCGGGCAAGTGGTTTATCTTGATAATATAGAATTGGTGCAGACCGAAGAGGATCTTACTCTTATTAAAGATTCCTGGGTCACACCATCAACTTGCGACGAAACCGCGGCCGGTGCTTCTTCACCACAGTATTATTTGGGTTGTGAAGAATACGCTGATCAAAACGACACTACTTATTATTTGTATCAATTCAGCGGTTTGTGTTCTGAATCCGTGGTTGGTTGTGAGGCTTTCTTTGATACGCAAAATTCAACCTCTTCTTATACTCAAGTTTTCAACGCCACTTGTTACAATCCAATCGATACTGACGGCGACGGAATTTACGCTTATACAGCCCTGGATATTGCCGAAGATGTTTTAAGTTCGGCCACGGCTTGCGAAGTTTCTGGTGAAGAGGTTTGTACAATTATCGCCGGTCGTAACAATTGCCAATTTAATTCCGATAGCAACTTACCAACTCCTTTGCCAACCAACGTTGTTTTTGGTCCAGAAACGGTTTATGTGCCGACCGATGAAGTAGTTTATTTGGTTTCCAGTTCTGATTATTCCTGTACTTCTGAAAATATGGGTTGTACCGAGGTCGGTTTGCCGGTTTTCAGTCAAGACAAGTCTGTGGTGACTGCTTTTGAATCAACTTATATTTTGAATCAACCGGATTCCTACGACAGCACGCTTTGTTCCGATGAATCTTTGTTTTGTGCCGAATGGGCTTCGACCAGCGATGGTAATTATTATTTCAAAGATCCTGGTGAACAATCATGTGAATATAAAACCGGAGTTTCTTTAAACAATATTTCTTACAGTGGTTGGTTTAGAAGTGGCACCACGCAATTCTGTTACGGCACCGGTTATTGTTCGGAAGATACCGGTGTGGCTTGCACTAACGATGCTGCCTGCGCTTTAGGTGGAGACGGAACCTGCGTGATTAATTTCGGTTCGTACATTAAGAACGGCAACGTCTCCGGTCTTTGGTTTAATGGTGACACAAATTACACCGGTTGGGCCGGTTCCTGTTCGAGTAGTTATGACCAGTGTTCGGAATTTATCGAGCCCTTGGCCACCGAGGAAGGGAATAGTGCCGAAGGTACTTCTTATTTCTTCTTAGATAATAGTTCCATTGCCGAGGAGAAAAAAAACACCACTGATCGTTGCGATGGTCAGATGAGTTTGTTGGACGGTTGTGTACTTTTCAATGACACCATGGACACCAATCTGGCTTACTCGGCCTCGGCCAGTTATATGGCTTCCGAACACGCCGACATTTTGTTTGGCGAGGAGCCAAGATCAATGCAAGATCCGGTTTCTTGTCCCGGTGGCGGCGATTTCAGTTTAACCACCGGCGGCACTGTTGATCTTTGCGCTAACCGTTGTTATTACGAACTTACTACCGGTAGCGAAATTACCAATCTTTGGGGTGAGGTCGTGGCCTCGGCATTTCTTAGTTCTTCGTGTGTTTCGGACAACGATTGTCAAACCGGTCTGGATCAATATAATCGTGAAATTGCAGGAACTTGTTTGAATCTTGAAACCTCTGATTTAGATGTCTATGCGCTGGAAAACGACACCAACCGCGTTATCAAAGTTTACCGCGATCGACAATGTGCCGAGTGGCTGGCTTGCGATGATTCGCAATCAGCTTGGGACGAAAAAACCAACAGCTGGGTTAATGTTTGCCAAGGTATTGGTTTGTGTAACGAATTTTCTTCTGGCGGCAATGATAATTTCTGTTCGGGTTGGGTGCAAGAGCAGCCGGTAATTTTAGACGCCGATAAATATTCTTCCCGCGATGTTTCTTGGTATGGTTTGGATTATTCCGGTTATGCCATTCCTAATTTGTTGCCGGCGCAATTCCTGGATCAATATAATATTGCGCCAATGGGTTATTGTTATAATGCCGGATCAATTGTGGAACCTTCGGTTGCTTGTGATACCGGTTCTGACTGTCGAGGTATTGGAGCGGCGGCATATTGTGTGTTGGCCGAAGATTTGCCCGAAGATTATTCTTTTGATTCCAATCAATGGTATTTGGTTTACTTAGCTTCAACCTGTGACGAAACCGACGGCGAAGCTTGTACAGCCGGTTTTTGCACTGACACCGGCAACGCTTGTACCGAAGACGGCGATTGCCCGGACGGCGAATGTATTATTGGTTATTGCGAAGCCGCCTGGCCGGATTCTTATTGTACTAGTGACGATGATTGTTTAGCTTATGATTCGACCGGTGGTTTAACTTGTGAAAACGGTTCTTGTGTTGAGGTAATCTATGAAACTGACGGTTCTGGCGCGCAAGAAACTTGTGTGGCCGACAGCGATTGTGGTTCAAGTTCGCTTGGTTTAAGTGCAGAATGTATTCCGGCGGCTTTGGCCAAAACCGGTACTTGTTACAACAACATTTGTTTGGTCGACCGCGACGGTCAACCATTTAATCCAACCTACGCCGAAGACAAAACCTGTCGCGGCTACCCAGAAATCGATTCCCCATTCTTGGCCTCAAAAATTGTCGATAACTGGTTGAATCCATCGGATTACCTTTCCTTCACTTCTGCCGACGAAAATCCGGAAACCGCCGATTCCGTGCCTTATGATTTTGTTTATGGTTTTAGGGATACGCCAACCTGCGCGCTCACGGAAGTAACTCCGGGAGTTTGTAATTCGGGTGGTGAGGAATGTTTTAGCGATGCTGATTGTCCTACTGGTGAATCTTGTGAAGGAGCAATTTTAGAAGAATCCGCCGACTGTCTTTGTTCTTACGAAAAAGCCAAATACGGTTCAGGCGCTATTAAACGATATTACCCGCTTGATACCGAAAGGGATGAAGTTTTGACCGGTGTTTGTTCTGGTGGATCAACGCCAGGTTTGGAATGCGAGACTGATGCTGACTGCACAGTAGACGAAAGTTTGTCCGGCGGCACTTGTGAAAAATTAAATCGACTCGATACTGTTTATGGCTGGGATGGCTATTGCTTGGAACGCGATGTTTCCACCCAGCTCTTTGGTTCCACCGACAGTATGGATCGCACCTGTTTGACCTGGTTGCCGATTGATAAATTGAATGGTTCGCGCGATGCTTATGCCAACGATACGGACGCGGGTTATAACGCGGGCGATACTTATTATTGCGCGGAAATCGAAGAAGCCTACAATATCGGAACAACCGATAAAGGTTGTGCCGAGGGTTATGGTACCTGCCAAGATGGCAGCTGGTCTGAATTTACTGCCAGAATGTGTGAGGACGGTGATTGTCTCGGTTCCGTTGTTTGTCCAGAAGGCTTTTTCGCGGTCATGGGTGGTTGTGAAGATTTAGAAAGTGAAGGTGGTTTTGCTAGTATTTGCGAAGACGATGGCGACAAAGACTGTCCGTTTTTCTGTGTGCCAAAAGCTTCTTATAAAACAGAATCCGATGGCGATGGTCAAATTGGAGATCCTTGTTTAGCTCCAGGAACTTCTGATAACGTTCCGGACTTAATAAATGAGGCTTCATCTTGTGACGAAAGTCCGGGTGTTTATGTAGCCACTTCTATTGCTAGTAGTATGCGTGGTGGGTCTTTGGAATCTGGACAGAACTTCTATATTTATATTCCTTCCGGAAATTTTCAAGAAGTCATTGATTTTTATGATGACTGTGAAGTTGACGGAGTTTTAGCCGGAGCCGGACTTGACGCTTATATTTCTCCTTATCCAGAAATTAGCGAAATCCCGGTTCAAGAAAGTGGTATTCATGGTTTCGATGGTTTAAATTATAACATTGGTACATATGCCGCTTGCACTTCCGTTGTTCAGGTTGCTTCAAATATTTCGGATCCTAATAGTGGAAATTATAATCAAGCCTGGACAAACCGAGTCTGGACTCAAAATCCGTCCTTGTATTCTTTGGCTGGTTCTAGCTCGATGTATCTCGGTTATACCACAAATACCTCGCCAACGATCTTTGGTCAGGCTGTTGATCCTAACACTATGAACGGTCTGCCTGATCCATATCCGCACCATGTCGGTGTTTGTACTGATTTGGATCCTGAAATTCAAGGGTTTTCGGTTTCAACACCAGAGATTATTGTGAATATGTCGACCGACGGCACTTGTTCGAGCGAAGATTTGTTTGTTAGTTATACAGGCGATTTGCTTGAAGCCATGCCTCTTTCAACTATTTTAGGAATTTCCGGTGGCGACAGCGGTGAAGTTGAATCAAGCGACGCTCTTGGTATATTTTGTGAGGATCGGGACGGTGACGGGGATTCTGATTGTGATGGTTGTACAAGCGATGCAGAATGTAATTTCGGAGTGACTTGCGATTGGGATGGTTCAGCAGCAGAAGGAACTTGTATAGGCGGTGAGAAAAATGGTGCTCCTTGCATTAATGATGAAAATTGTTACTTTATGGAGTGTATAAGGGAGGAAGATGTAGAAATGGCAACAGTAACAACTTTTTGCAATTATGGCGGTTCGGTCACTACAACTTTGGCTGTTGATGATTACAACAATGCACGAAATTTATTAAAGCAGATTTTTGCCGAGTCTTACTCCCTTTGGTCGTTTGATGACGGATATGACAATATAGATAGTTTTTCTGTCGACGGTGTTACTTCCGAGTGGTTAGGTAGTAAAGGAGGATTTACAGAAGACACTTTAACCGCGGCTGATTCATGGATTTGGAACGATGTGACAGCTTCCGGCGATGATTACGGTGAAAGATTTAACGACGGCGATCCCACCCCGCCCACCATCGCCTCCGTCGGCCTTTGCTACGGTAGCGATTGTCTAGAACAAAACGAAGGCAAATTCAGCGTCAACGGTTACGACAGCGATACCTTAGAAGCCGAAGGCGGTTCCTACCACGCCATAGTCAACTTCTTCGCCTGGGCCAACAACAACCAAATGCCACTTCGTGATGTTACTGTCGATTGGGGCGATGATCACGACAATCCTCGATATACGGACTATGCCTGGCCGCTCGGCAGTCAATCCGGTACGGTTGGCGACGAAACCAGTTATTATAAAAACCGTCGCGGTCTTATTGATCGCAACAATTCTTACTGTCTTAGCGCAGCCGATGAATTTGGTCTAAGCTCCTCGGCTTGTCTAACCGCTTACTTTTCCTTTGCTCACGACTACACCTGTTCCCGTGGTCTTGCCGGCGATGGTATAACCACAGCCGCCAGTTTACCGCTCTGCCAATACGCCGACGAAACCAGTGGCCGATTATTAAACTCACCATGCACCGGCGGTGTAATCGATGACGCCGATAACAAATGCGTGTTTCAACCTCGGGTGCATGTGAAGGATAATTGGGGGTGGTGTACGGGGTATTGCGACTCGAATTATAATGGCAGTGATTCAGCGGATGATACAACTAGTTGTTATGGGAATTATGAGTGCGCAGTTGGCCAGTGTCCAAGCACACAAGATGCTGATGGCGATGGTTTGTTTGATGAATTCGAAGTTGATTGTGCTGATAGATATGGTGGAACAAGTAGTAATCCATGGATCAATTATGATGGTGTGATCATCCTTGATTGGTCAACGGAATAAAAAAAGCGAGTGGATTTTTAAAGACAGGGTATTACCCTGTCTTTTGTTTTACACGGTCGAATAAAAAACCGGCCGAGCGTTAGAAATGCTCAAGGCCGGGAGGTTCGTGATCAGGCGGAGAGGCTACCTGATCTTCGTCAAGATTTCGTCAACAGGGTCGCCATCTCCGAAGTCGAGGTGGTAGGTGATGGTCGTGAGGTCGGCCGTGATGGCGCCAGAGACCGTCAGTCCCCACTCCTCATCATCGCCTTCGAACAGGTCGATGGTGATCTTGTTCGGAACATCCATCCCATGCAAAGCGAGGAAAACATGTTCATAGCCGTAGTAGTCGTTCGGGTCACCGTAGGTCGTGGTAACCTTCTTCTCTTCCATGTCCTGATTTCTGTACACACCATTCGGCGCGTACCCTTCAAGGCCGGGCAAGGCGGTCCAGTCGACGACAGGCTTCTTCATCCCCTCGGTGACCTCGATGGTCTGGGGGACAAAGATCCAGTTTTCCTTCTTGGCGTAGACATCGTAGGTGTCAGGCCCCGGAACCGTGATCCAGCAGCCGAAGACATCGACGCAGTCCGGTGCGGGCTCTTCGTCCTCGTCGTAGAGGTTGAAGGCGGCGGTGGTGCCGGCGAGCACCATGATGGCGTACTCGCTGTCCGTGTCTGCATCCGCATCCGTGTCGCCGTCGGCGTCCGCGTCAGTGTCAGCATCGCCTTCGGGGGCGGTGTCGTTGGGATCAGTCGGGCAGCCCAGGAGGGCCAGCCCGAGGAGCATCACGGCCCAGAGGGACATGGTGTTGGTGGCGGTCATGGGTGACTCCGTTGGTTGGGAAGGAACGTTAGGGGTTTCCCCCACTTGGGGGGAAGGCCCCATCTACCTTTATTTGACAACATTTTTTAGGGTTTGTCAATGGTCAATGGGTTTTTTTGGCTGGGTGTGGATAAGTTTTGATTGTGGCAAGGAATCCGGAAAAATAAAAAAACACCCCAAGTAATTTTGTTTGAGGTGTTTTTTTTTGCTTTAAAATTTTATTGATTCTATTTTTTGCGGCCACCAACCGGTTCCGTGGCGGGTTGGTTTGACTATAGCAAAATTTATTTTTTTGTCTTTAAAAATTAAAACACGATTGTCGAAAAAATAATGTTTTTCACCATTGGGTAACTCCTCAATTTTTTTAATTATAAAATTCCCGCCATTTATTTGAACACTTTTTTCTTGTGAAAGTTTTAATAGAGACGATTCCTCTTCTTCCGATAATTGGTATGGCAAAGTTTTTTTATTAAAGAGAATTTTTAGTAAATTGAACATAACGAGTTTGTTTCAGTATTTTTTTAAAAAAAGATGGCAGCCGAAGTAGTTGGCTGCCGAAGCGAGACTCTTCGACTTGGGTTAGATGGCGAGTGCGACGACGGCCAATGGGGCCGCGATGTTGGCGATGATGTAGGCTGTGCCGTAGCTCAGGCCGACACTAACAGCGACGGTCACCAAAGCTGAGACCACATCGCTGTAGGTTGGGGTGCAGTCGGTCCAGCACCAGCCGCGCACGCTTTCATAGAAGCCGACACAGAGTCTGCCACCACTCGTGTAGGCGACCATGTGCATGTCGAAGACTTGGCTGCTGCCGCTGTTCAGACGCACGGCGTAGTAGCTTCCGTTGCGCTTGAGGCATCCGCCGACATAGCCGTAGTTGGTACCGCCGCTTAGCGTATAGCCGGAGACCTGATATGTCCAAGGTGGTTCAATGCCTGTGTCGTTCTCGTGTTCGAGATTGTAGGCGACGGTCAGCTCGGTGCCGATGGCCTCGGAGAGATCGTCACCGATGGTGATGATGATGGCGGCGTTCGGGTCGTTCGTTGTGATCTCGAAGATCTTGTTGGTGTAGGCCTCGAAGGAATTCACCATCGTCCCATCTGGGAAGACGATGTTGGGGCTGTCCGACGAGAAGTCATAGTCGATCACGAATGTGTACTGGTGGGCAGGCACGATTTCGGCGGTCTCGAGTTGGTTGTGACCGTCCGCGACGATTTCGATTGGCGGTGTTGCACACCCACCCATGAAGGTGAGGACAACGAAGATGTGAAGGAACACGATGAACCGAACGAAAAGACTGGAATGCACGGCTTTTTCCTGTCCATAATCCTACCACCTTTCGTATTTGATTCAAACCAGCGAAATTGCCGATCATAAATCTGTTCGAGCAAGATGGTTTATTAGGACAATTTCACTGTACCCCCCTCTATCGTTATGTCAAGGTCAGACCTTATCCACAGACTTATTTGGCTATTTCTTGGTTTTTCTGCTAAAAAAGGAAGGCTGGATTGAGCCAGAAAAAGCGGGTGCCAAGGTACCCTTCGCCAGGCCTGACCTGAAAAAGAGAATCTTAGGCCAAACCGCCTTCACAACAGACTCCCTTGACTAGGCACACTGGAAACTCATCCAGAGGCCTTCACGGCAGGGAGCACCCATGTCTTTCTCTGGACTCACTCTCGTTCATGACTGCGGTTTCGGCGGTTGCCAGGCGCCGGTTCGGCCCGTTCCGGTCTTCTGCCCGAGCTCCTTCGGGAATCAGCAGGACGAAGTCGGAAAACCGATCTGGTTCGATCTCGCCAGGCAGCAAGAGTTGGTCGTAGCTCTTGTCCATCCGCTGTTTTCGTAGCTGTGTTCTTCGAGAGATCCACGGTGCACCGGTTTGGTGTCCGAAGACGACACGGCCACTTGCCGGTTCACCACCCTTTCGGAAATCATCGAGTTTCCGACACCTCCTCCAGCGGCTGTTCTCCACGAACGCCGTTTTTTTTGTACTTTATGTTTAAACCAACCAACCACCCAAAATAAAAAAACCGACCATCCGTTTCGGGTATGGTCGGGACGTAGGGGCGAATGGCATTCGCCCACTCGTTTCAGAACACCCCGTCGACGTAGCGTCCGTCGCGCATGATGACGCGTTCGGAGTCGTCGGCGAAGATGAGAGTTAGATTGGGTCGGATGCCGGCCGAGAGAATCTGCGTTCCGCAGATCTGTTGGCCGTTCGTGTAGATCACATCGACGTGGTCGGCCCGGTTTCGATCCGTGAAGTTGGCTGAGGTAACCTCGCCGCCGTGAGCGCTTTCGCCAAAGGCGACATGGATACCGATGAGCTTCTCGTCGAGAAGTAGTCCACCGACCGGTTCGATTCCGGAACCTTCGACCACCCCAAGTCCGAGCTCGGCAATCCAAGCGAGACCGGGTTCGTCCAAGAACTTCTGGAGTTCACGGCAGGAAACCGTGTCCTCATTCAGTACTCCGACGATTCGGCCGTTCTCGACTCTGAAGATCGTCAGACCATCGGGGTTCATGACCGGCCAGAGACCGCAGGTGCGGCTCGGTTCGTCGGGGTGGCGCAGGCCGAGGTAGGGGGCGATGTAGGCCTCGCCGGTCGGCAAGTTGCCGACCATGCCGGGGTTCGGGTAGTAACCGGTCGAGGCCATGGCTTGGTTGAAACGCAGGTCAAAGTCCAGCTTGATGGCTTGGTTGTTGACCGTGAACTCGACCCTGGCCAAGACCGCCTCTTCGAGAAGCCGCTTCAGGGCGTTGACCCGGCGGCCGATCTCGGTGTAGTCAAGGAACAGGGCTGGTACCATGGCCGCGGTGAAGCCGGGCATGGTGGCGCCGCGGAAATGCAGCTTCGGGGCCAGAGTCTGTAGTTGCCTTGTGATCGAGAACTTGGTCATAGCGACGACGATGTCGTAGCGGAGCAAGATTTCTTCGGTCTGGAGGTAGTGCAGACGCTGGGGGTGGCGGGGTTCTCGATCGAAGTTGAAGACCGCGACCCGCTCGGGCAGGTTGGTGTTGCCGGTGGCCGGGTAGACCAGAAGGTCGACACCCTTCAGGGCGAAATCGCCGCGACGCGGGTAGTCGCGTCGCCACTGTCGGGCTGTCTGGCGCAGCCATGTCCAGTCGGGATTGTCCTCAAACTTGCCGTCCGGCAAGTCGATCATGATGGCCAGACGTTGGTCGCCGTGGCGGATCTCGAAGACCCGGCCGAACAGCAAGCCGAGCTGTTCTGCGGAAAGGTTGTTTCTGGTGTGCATGGCGTCTCCATTGTTCCCTTAGGCCGGAAAGGACCAAAAGGGATGGTCGGCCGCTCAACACGGCCTAATTGTCGACGCTTTTTGTCCCCGCGTCGACTTTTGGGGCGAACCTCTGGCTAGTTGGCACCGTTGCGCCTGCCTTTCGGTTGTACCTTTCGGTCGTTGCGGGATTCTTATCGGTCGGCAAAACCCAACCGATTGCACCAGAATTCCCCCAAGACTAGACCATTTTTAGGGGATTTTGTCAAGAGAAAATAAAAAAACAAGGGAATATTTTTTTGAAAAAATTCCCTTGTTTTTTTTGTGGAGATTTTTTTAATTCTGCCAACTTTTCTGTTTTATTAACCTTCCCATCTTTCGACAACTTTTTTTAAACCGTTTTCTAATTTTTCAAAACTGTTGACATCAACATATTCATCGCTGCCATGATAATTTTCGCCTTTGGCCCCCCAAATAATTGTTGGAACACCCCAGCAGTCGGCTAACATTTGAACATCGGAGTAGCCGTATTCTTCGGGGTTTTGGTAGAGTGGCTCGCCCATGATTTCCAGTTTAATGTCTTCGACAAATTTAAGTGGTTCGACCGGTGAGATAAAAGATGCCAAGTCTTTGGTGACCTCGATTGATTCAATAACCACGCCGGTTTTTCTGGTGCCGTCATGAAAAGCTTCTTTGATGCCTTGACTATCAATACCCGGAACCGTGCGAACATCTAAAATTAATTCGCAATAATCAGGAATGATATTGCCGGTGCTACCGAACTCTGGAAAGTTTTCGGAATTTCTTCTTTGAAAGGCGCCACAGTAGACCCGGGCTACGTTAAGGGAAGGGTGGCCAAGGTAAGGGTCGTTAACACCGGAAAGATATTCTTTTAAAGATTGAATACCTTGGTTTAAACCCTCGAAGGCACTGATGCCGCTTTTGGGTCGAGCGGCATGGCCAGTTTTGCCGCGGAGAATATAATGAAGTTCGGTAATTCCGCGGCCACCACGGCGCAGTAGGCCGCCGGTTGGTTCAAGACATAAAGCCAATTTTGGATTGATGCGACTCTGAAATTCTTGGACAAATTTTTTCATGCCAGCCGAGTTGTATTCCTCGTCGCCGTAAAAGAGAGCGGAAATTCCGGTTTTGCCGATTTTTGTCGCATGTTCCATGGCCGAAAGAATGGCCACCAAACCGCATTTGGCATCCAGACTGCCGCGGCCATAAAAACGCAAACCCTGTTGTTCGCCCCGCGAAGAAAAAGTCCAGTTGTTGCCTTCTTCGGTGGTGTCGATGTGACACAAAAAGAGCAGGGAAGTCGGAGCGCTGTCGCTAACAAAAAGATTGACTCGGCCATCTTCGAATTTTTGTTCCTCGACTTTAAAATCACGCAGATTTTTTTGAATGTAATCGCGCAAAAAACCAGCCACGCCGTATTCAAAACGCCCGCCTGGCGGTGAGGCATCTTTGTCGCTAGGAATTTCTACAAGTTGTTTAAGTAAGTCGAGAGAGCCCATATTAAAAATGTCTAATGTTGAAATGTCTAATGTCAAATGATGGTTGGAATTTTTTTTGATAGAATAAATTCCTTATGGTTTGTTGTTTCCAATACAATCTTTTCCCATCCATGGTCGTAAAACCTCGGGGACAATAATTGAGCCGTCGATTTGTTGATAGTTTTCCATGATGGCGATAAGAATGCGGCCGATGGCAAAGGCTGTGCCGTTTAGGGCGTGAACGAGTTCGTTTTGGCCCGCGCTGTTTTTGTAGCGAATTTTTAGACGGCGAGTTTGGTAATCGGTGGTGTTAGAAGTGGAATGAGTTTCGCGGTAAATATTTTGTGAAGGGATCCAGGTTTCAATGTCATAAGTGCGAGCCGAAGGCCGGCCAATGTCGCCAGAACAAAGTCTCATGACTCGATAGGGTAGTTTTAAACCTTGCATGAGCTTTTCTTCCATGGACAACAAGAATTCGTGTTCCTCATCTGATTTTTCCGGTTCGACAAAAGAGAACATTTCTAATTTATCGAATTGGTGAAGGCGAAGAATACCTCGAACGTCGCGCCCGTAACTGCCGGATTCGCGGCGATAACACGGAGAGAAGCCCAAGTAACGCAAAGGTAGTTTTTCGAGGGGTAAAATTTCGTTCATGTGCATTGGCCCGATAGATTGTTCTGAAGTGCCGATTAAAACCGCGTCATCATTTTTTAAATGATAAATTTCTTCTTCACCACCATGTTCCAAATAACCCATGGCGGCCATGGCTTCGGTTGAAATGATGTGTGGAGGAATAATCGGCACAAAACCTTCGGGCACCAAGGTCGACAAGACGTAGTTAATAAGGGCGAATTCTAAAAGCACAGCGTCGCCCTTAAGATAAGTAAAACGACTACCGGAAACTTTTCCGGCCCGTTCAATATCTATAATGTCGAGGGCTTCACCTAAAGCCAAATGATCTTTAATTTCAAAATCAAAATTTACCGGTTTGCCAACCACACGAACGATTTCATTGTCGTCGCCGTTTTTTCCGATTTTGACATCGGGTCTTAAAAGATTGGGATATTTTTTTGCTTCGGTTTCAAGCTGGGACTCTAGATCGGCTAGACGGCTTTCAGCTTCTTTGACTTGTTCTTTTAAGTTTCGACCTTCTTTAATAAAAGTCTCGCGATCTTTAGGATCGGCTTTTTGAACCGCCTCGGCATTTTCTTTTGTTTGGCGACGTAAATCCTCGAAGGTCTGTAAAGCCTGAGTTTTGTCTTCGGACAAGGATTTGATTATTGATAAATCAATATCGGCCCCGCGGTTGCGGTTGTTTTCGGCGATTTCTTCGGGGTTTTGGAGGAGATGTTTTAAATCAAGCATAAACTTGGGAGTTATTTTTGCTTTGGAATTTTTTTAGTTGGTACTTTTATTTTGCGCCTAAAATGGTTTTTCGTCTAGAGTGTTGCCCACCTGGGACATTTATTGTTTGTTGACAGTTATTTTTAAAGAAAATAAATAATTTTTTAAAAATTGTTTTATAAAATGTTAGCTTGGTCTGACATTTTTTTGGGCTTAAATTAGCTATAAAATTATTGACAAGGTGAATTTTTTGCGGTTTCCTGGAATTAGATGAGGGACAGGCGAACTTGGTGGAATTAAAAAAACCTGATAACCGCATCGCTAAGCTCTGAATAGGGTTTGCTACCTAAAACAGACTTAAACCAATTCTTTCTTTGAAAAATTTCGGCTGCTGAATTGTCCGAGTCAAACGGCAGGGTTATTAAAAGATAAACCGTTTTGTTCGCCAACTTTGGGGCGGTGATTTGTTTGATGAAAGAATCGAGCTATCCGCGTTCGTTTTATACGAACAAGTGGCGGAGTCGCCGGCCTAAGATTTTTGGTTGTAAGCGACAAAAGGGGGAGCGCCGCTGGTTTGGTTATCGAACTTGCGAACAAGGCCGAACGGCCGCGCTCGATCGGCGCGAAAGTACTAGCGCGCTCGATCGAGGCGGCCGGCAATTATGTCGGTCAACTCATCCCCCGAAAAAAAAAGGTGACGCTGTGCGTTCCATCACGATTTTCTGCTATCTCGCGCTCGTCGCGCTCTTCGTTCTGCCCTCGTGTCTCGGGCTTATCCCGATGACCCACGACTACTCGTCTGATTCGACTTCGGCTGGCGACATGGGTGGCGGCGAAATCGCTGTCAACCTGCCGTTCCCGAACGATTCCGAGTGGCAGTGTGTTCAAGGCTACAACGGCAACTACACCCACCAAGGGGTTTCCACCCTGAACGATCTCGACTTCGATACGGACAATGGTTCCGACCAAGAGCTTTACGCTCCGGTCAGCGGCATCGCCCGTGTCCATCTCGAGTCGGCCACGGCCAACTTCGGCTACCACGTCAACATCGACATGAGTGACGGTACCTACGTGGTCGTGGCTCACCTGAAGCAGATCTTCGTTTCCGATGGCGACGAAGTGGCCGCCGGCACGCTTGTCGGCTACGAGGGCTGTACCGGTATTTGCACCGGCGATCACGTACATCTTGGTCGTCACGAGGGTGATGCCGAGCAGCAGGCCCAGTTCGGAACCTCGATCGAAAGCTTCTACCACCTGGCCGATGCCACGGCCGAAGAAGAGTTCGAAGATGTTTCAGATCAAAGCGTGGTCTGCGGGATGAGGTCGGTCGGCGATGAGATCGATGGTCACTGGTATGCTTCCGGGCTGCCTGTGGCCAAGTGGCACCCAAACGGCAGTCTCATCATGTCGCCGAAAAACCCCGAGATCTTTCTGCTCGAAGACGGCCAACGTCGCTGGATTCGCAACGAAGCGATCTTCTGGAGTCTCGGTTATGACTTCGGGAACGTGGTTCCTGTCTCCGAAGCCGAGCTCGCGAGCTACGAACGTGGTGAGGATTTTGAGGACGAAGGAATGATCGACGCCTTCACCGACGAGTTCGGTCTGATCTGGCTCGTAGTCGATTCTGGTCGCGAAACCGAGCGCTATCGCCAGCAGGTTTTTGGTCCGGCTTGGTCGTATGTCTTGGCCTCTTGGGGCTTGGACTACTCGGTTTCCAATCCGCCGCCGGCAAACTCGAGCTACGTTTCTTGGCCCGAACGGTCGGGGAGTGTCTTGTTCCACGACGGCACCCTGCTCAGGGAAGAAACTCGTTCGGATGTCTACGTGATCACCGACGAGGTGGCCGCGCCGGTCATCGACTGGAATACCTACCTGCTGGCCGGTTACTTCGGTCACGACCTTTTGCTCGTGCCCGATGGTGCGGTTCGCAGTGTTCAGGGGAATGTCGGTGATTGCACCGTCGGCCTCTGGTGCCTTTCCTCCGAAAGTCTGACCACGCTTGGTGGCGGGCTCGACTTGTCGAACGCCGGCGAGTGGGGCGGGGAAGAGAATGATGACTACGGCGATACCGACGAAGAGATCCCCTGCCAGGATGCCGACGGCGATGGCCACTGTTCTGAATACTCCGGCGGCGACGACTGTTGGGACTACAACCCCTACGTTTACCCCGGCGCCGAGGAAATCTGCGGCAACGGCGTGGACGAAGACTGTTCTGGCTCGGACGAAGTCTGCCCGGACGACGAGTGGGACACGGATGACGACGGTGTGGTCGATGCCGACGACAACTGTGTCTATCACGACAACTCCGACCAATCCGACATCGATCGCGATGGTCAGGGCGACGCCTGTGACCTCGACATGGACGGCGACGGAGTTCCGAATGCCGACGACTGTGACATGACCGATCCCGGTGTCACCTACTGTGACACCGGCGAAGAGCCCGACACAGACACCGATACCGATTCGGACACGGATACTGA
>DOJV01000056.1 GCA_003511125.1 Candidatus Uhrbacteria bacterium | reverse complement strand
AGTAGCCGAAGATGACGTGGATACGCTTGGCACCTTGGCATCGAACATGGTAGATGGTCAGAAGGAGGTTTGTGACCATCTCTGGTGTTCCAGGTCCACTGGCCAGGATGACGCAGTCGTGTTGGCAGATCCACTTCGGTGAACTGCCGATCTTGGGTTCGCCGTTGATGCGCAGACCATCGATCTGAACGAGGCCGATGTCGACCGGAGTGCGATAGTTGTTGGCGCGTTCACCGAAATTCTTGACTCCTTCCTTTAGCTGAGAGACTAATGGTTCCAAGCCAGGAGTTGCGATGAGAGCCAGACCGCCATAGAGACAGATGGGGAGATCACGGTTCACGACTTCCTCCATGGAAAGAGCTGAAGGTTGTGAGATTTGTCGAACAGCCGCCTCATCTTAGGCGCTTTTAAGGCTTCCTGTCAAAGCCCCAGCAACCATGCTAAGATTAAAGCATATGAAAAATCTTTTTATCCCTGTTTTTCTGGCCTTAATTTTAATTGGGGCCGGGTGTGTGTCGGTTTTTAATGTTGATAACTTTAAGGTGGCACCAGCCTCTTCAGAAAACGTTACGGTTAATTTGCCACTGACTGGTAGTGTGGTAACCAATCCAATTCATGTTGTTGGCGAGGCTCGGGTTTTTGAAAATGTGATTTCTTGGCGGATCAAAGACGATTCCGGAAAAATTTTAAATAGTGGCACCAGCGAAACCGCCGCGCTTGACATGGGCCAATTTGGTCATTTTGATTTTTGGTTGACCGTGCCTAAAGTTTCTTCACCAAATATTGTTCTCGAGGTTTTTCAGGCCTCGGCCAAAGACGGCTCTGATCAGGATTTGGTTTCGATTCCGCTGACGCTTGATCGAAATGACTCAACTGAAATCAAACTTTATTTTCACAATGATATTTTTGATCCGGAAATTACCTGTACCAAAGTTTTTCCGGTCATCAGAAAATTCACTGTCACCGATTCCATTGCTCGCGCGGCCATTGTTTCTTTGTTACAAGGTCCAAACGAGAACGAACAATTGCAAAATTATTCAACCGTCATTCCGTTTCGTACCGAGCTAAAAGACATTTCGTTGTCAGACGACGGTCTACTCACTGTTGATCTAAAAGGCGCCATCGCCGGACCAATCGGCGGTTCGTGTTATGTTAGCGCTATCGCCGCAGAGATTGAAGAGACTATGAAGCAGTTTGAGTCAGTAAAGAGCGTTAAGGTTTTGATTGATGGGGAAGAGAATCGGCTGGAGCCTTGATTTACCACCGTCATCTCGACACCACGGCCGCGCCCGACATAGCTCGTCGCGAGCGACGGTGGGAGGGATCCCCTAAGTTACAACACTAACTGAAGGATGACGGTGAGGCAGGGCTGAAAAATAAAAAAAAGACCCGCGTGCGTACCATGCGGGTCGTTGTGTCTTCGAGAGATGCCGGCTTACTTCGACCAGTCGACCTGGCGGAGGGCGTGGGCCGTCTCCTCGTAGAACAGGATGTTGCCGTGGCCGCCAGTGGCCCGGATAATGATCCAATCCTCGCCGTGAGCGCCGCGACCGTCGGCTTCGTCCTTGTAGAGGAGGTCGTCGCTCGAGAAAATTACGTGAATTTTGCCCAGAAGCGCCGGGGTCTTCTGGCGGAATGGCCAGAGATTCATGAGAATGCATGCCCAGAAGGATTCCGGATGGGAGTTGTTGAGGGCTTCGTGGCAAAGTTTGTTGCAGAACCGACTTGGTTTCGTGTTGGTGAAGAAGAGCCGGTAGACTGTTTCGATCCGCGCCAGTTGGACTTTGCTAGTCCAGAGGCCAGACATGAGGGCAAATGGGTCGGTCAAGAAGGCAGTGCGTAGGAAGGCCCAGGTGCGTGTACCAAAGCGGTTCGAACCGTTCCAGATGATCTGGTCGGTGAACTGACCTTCCCACTTCGCAGCCGTGAGTCGCATCACCTGGCTACCCATGGAGTAGCCGACTCCGATCACTCGGACACCATTCGGGATGGCGGCGTGGTTGAGTTGTTGGAGGCAGTCAGTGGCGTAGTCGTTCAGGCTAGGATTTTTCCGGTCGTGGTTGTAGACCATAGCCTTGACGAAGAGATTGTCACCGAAGTGGCCGATGACGTACGAGATCACAGCCTGGAACCACCAGAGAACCAGATCGATCGAGTTGTTGCCCCAGGCGCCAGGGAAAAGAATCAGGTATGTGGGCTGCATCAGCGTGTCCTCCGGCCGCCCAAAGCGGCCAATTGGTTTGTTCGGTGTTTACGGGGAACCAGAAATATTAGCAAGATTTGACAAAAAAGTCAAGATTCCGTACAATATCCCCGCTTTAATAAATTAATTGATCATTGGCAAACCCGATTAAGTTCGAGGCAGCCGTGAGCGCAAAATTATGATTGCAGTTATCAAAACCGGCGGCAAAGAATATATTGTCCGCGAAGGCCAGGAATTGAAGGTCGAAAAACTCGAACTTGACCCTGGTGCAAAATTAGAACTCGAAGCCATGTTGGTGGCCGACGAAGAAGGCAAAGACGTCAAAGTCGGCAAGCCTTTNNACCAAAATCAAAATAGAAAAAATCGTCGCTTAAGCGGCGATTTTTCTTTGGGAGAATTGTGTTATAATCAAAATCATATGACAGAAAATAATCACGAGACTATTGCCAGGCGCGAGGCCCTTAAGGCTGAATTTCAAGAAATTTGGCAAAAATATGTCGAGGAAAAACTTTTGTTAGTAAAAAAAGGTCTTGATGGATGGGTTCAGTTAAAATTTGTGAAGCCAGAAGAAGTCGCTCCGGCCATGGAGAAAAAACGTCAGGAGCTTGTTGCGGTGACGGATTTTGAAAAACGCGTGGCTTTGTATACCAACAATTTTTATGGCTGTTGGCCGGGCGGTTTATATCGCGGTGGCGATCCTGTGTACGAGGCCGGGTTGGAAGACAATCCTCAGGCTCGCGCCGCTCGTCAATACATTTCCGAAGTTGTCGATAAATGTATCGCTGAATGCGGTTATCAAGATATTGCCGAAGCCATTGGCAAAAAAGATCCAAAAATTTCTCCGGAAACTTGTGCTGTTGCTCTTCTTGAAGTTTTTTTAGCCGCGGCCAAAGAAATCAGTATTGATGATTTAAGAAGATAAAATTTTTTAAAAAAAGAGATCGCCGAGGTGGGCGATCAGGGTTGAGGAGAAGTTGGTCAGTTGGCCGGTGCTTCGCGAATGAACTCGAGGCCGCGTGGGGTGATGCGGAAGGTGACATACATGAGTTTTGCGAGTATGGCGGCGTCGCGGACCGGGCGGACGAAGTAACGCATCCTGACGGTCTTTGCGCCGATGTCGAGTTCTGCCTCGAAGACGGTGCCGCTCAGGCCACCGAGGGTGGTAGACTCGAACTCGGTAGTGATCACGCCTTCGAAGCCGTCTTCTTTGAGGCGGAATTCGCGGGTCTGCTCGGTGATCATGCCGAGGGCGATGTGAAAGAGCATCTCCTTGAGGTCCGGGGTGAGTTGACCACCGGCGACCATGAGGCAGTAGATTTCTGGAAGCATCGTTCTTTTTCTCCGTGGTTGTTGGGAACGAGGCTTGAAAGAATAGTTCATAAAAATAAAACTGTCAATAATAAAAC
>DOJV01000038.1 GCA_003511125.1 Candidatus Uhrbacteria bacterium | reverse complement strand
CGCCCCTACACTGCGGGGTTTTTGGTTATGAATTTTGTTGCAGCCAATGTTTCATTGGGTTGTTGAAAATATAATTTCGTTTATTGAATAATTCGATTTTGTCTCGAATAATCCGATCGTTAAAACTACGTTGCCAAATTGAACCGAAATGACCAGAGATTTGATTTATTGTCGTGGTGGTAATTGATTTGAAACCGGTTATTAACGACGATATTGATTTTGGCCGCATACGAAACGAATTCGGTTGCGGATTTGGTGGCCAAATTGGGCCATCGACACGATCGGGACGCGAACGTAGGGGCGAATGGTCATTCGCCCCTACGTCGGTGTTTCCGTCCGCGTTCACGTTATTGTCGGTCGCGTTTGATCCAACAATCCACACAATGGCGTGGAAATGATTAGGCAGGATCACAAAATCGTCCAAAAATATTTCCTGTCTTATAGTTTGCGATTTTAGCCATTCATTTTGAATAATTTTTCCAAAATCATTTAAAATCATTTTGCCATTTTTTAATTCACCAAATAATATTTTATGATTATTGCGTAATGTCAAAAAATACGCCCCCGGTAATGAATAGTCGTATCCAGATAATCGTGTCGATTTTCGATGATGTAATTTGTCCTCCATAAAATTTTTTAAATAAAAACCCCGCAAATTTGTTTTGGGGGATTTTTGTGTTGCTGGTTTATTTGTATCGCGATTTTTCGGTTTTGTCAATGGGGTTGTGGGGATAACGTGGGTGTGAAATATGTTGTTGTCGCACCGACGTAGGGGCGAATGGTCATTCGCCCCTACGTTCGCATCCATGTTATCGTCTCGCCGTACCTTCGCCAATCACATTTTCCAAATGTACTGACAAAATTTTACTTGTTCCTTCTTCGCCCATTGTTACTCCATATAAAACATCGGCCTTTTCCATGGTGGCGCGGTTGTGGGTGATGACAATGAATTGTGTCAGCTTGGCCAACTCCTCGAGAATCGCGGCGAAACGGACAGTATTGGCTTCGTCGAGGGCGGCGTCGACTTCGTCGAGAACCACGAATGGTGCCGGGTTGGTAGCCATAATGGCCGAGACCAAGGCAATCGAGGTTAAAGCGCGTTCGCCGCCTGAGAGTAAGTTTAGTGACTTGAGTTTTTTGCCGGGCGGCGTGGCTTGGATATCGATGCCGATGACGCGATCTTTCCTTTCTTTAAATAACGGTTCGATTTTTTTTTCTTCTTTTTCTTGTTCGGTTTCGGCGGTTTCGGTTAGGGCGCGGTCAAGGGCAACGTCGTTTTCTGGTTCAGCCAGATCTTCGACAGTTAGTTTTATTAATTCGCAATTGCCGCCGTCAAAAAGAATTTTAAAGAATCTTTGGAACTCGCGATTGATTTTTTTAAAAGCTTCGTCGGATTGGTCTTTGATTTTGTCGTCAAGTTCGTCGATAATTTTTTCCGTATCACGAATGGCTTTTTCTAAATCTTCGACTTGTCCGGAGAGGAAGGTGAAGCGTTCGTTGGTTTCTTCGTATTCTTTAATGGTTTCCGGATCAATGCCGCCGATGAGTTCGAGTTGATAACGCAGGCGTTGAATTTCCGGGTAAAGATTTTCGGTTTCGATTTTTTCGGTCGGGCGGTTGGCTTTTGGAGTCAACGCGTCCTCGCCCATTTCTTCTTGGATTTCGCGGTCGAGGTTTTTTTCGCGTTCTTCGAGTCGGGCCAGTTCAATTTGAGTTTCGTGCCAAGTGGCCTCGATGCGGTGGCGTTCTTCTTCGACTTGGCGGAGTTCGCGATGTAGGGCGAAGAGTTCACTACGGTCGGTTTTTTCTTTGTTGGCCGAGGCGTTGATGGCTTGTTCTAGTTCGACGAGTTTAGTCTCGGTTTTTAGACGGGCGTTTTTGATTTCATCGCGTTTGGCGACCAAGATCGGATCTGGTTTGGATTCAATTGGCGCCGGTTTTTGCAAACGGCTAACCAGTTTGGCCGAGCGATCAAAAATCGTTTCGATTTCAGCGGCCAATTTTTTAACCTCGTCGAGCGATTCGGCCGAACGCAAGCGTTCGGCTAAAGTTTTTTGCGAGCCGGAAATGCCTTCAACTTCCTCGATGATTTTTGACAGTGGCAATGGTGCCCAAGTGGTTTCGGCTTTGACTTTGGTCAATTCAATTTGCCGTTCGACACCGAATTCTTCGTCGCGTAAACGTGAGCGTTCGCGCTGAGTTTCTTGATATTCTTTTTGCAGAGCGACAACACCGTCGTCGGTTACATTCTTGGATTTTTCTTCGCGTTCTTTGGCCGAGACTTTTTCTTCCAAAGCCAGAACTTTTTCCACGGCCCGAGAAACCGTGTCTTCGAGTTTTTCATGATTGGTTCGGACGTTGAGTAATTGATCGTGTAAATTCCACCACAAGGTTCCGTAGTAGCGACAACGGAGATCTTTGAGTTCAACTTCGATAGCGCCGCGTTTTTCCAAACGTGAAGCTTGGCGTTTCAAACTGCGCAGGCGTGGTTCAATTTCGTTCAAAAGCATTTTTACCTCGCCCAAATTGTCGGCCGTTCTTTTTAATTTCAAAATCGCTTCGTGGCGTTTGATCTGCAACGGCTTAACACCCATAGCGTCATCGAAAAAAGATTTGCGTTCTTCGGGCGTGGCCACCAAAATATGATCGACCATGCCTTGGCCAATCACTGAATATGATTGTTGGCCAACATTGGCCTCGGCCAGCATTAAACGAATATCGGCCAGTCGAGCGTTGGCGCCATTAATTAAATAAGCCGACTCGCCGTCGCGATATAGTCGTCGGGTTACCACGATTTCTGAAAAATCTATGGCAATGGTTTTGTCACTGTTGTCAAAAGTCAGATTAACTTCGGCAAAACCCGAGCGGGACTTGCCGGCTGAGCCGGAAAAAATTACATCTTCGGAATTTTTTCCGCGGAGCAATTTCAGACTTTGTTCGCCCAAAGCCCAACGAATAGCATCGGCCAAATTCGACTTGCCCGAACCGTTCGGACCAACAATAGTTGTGAGAGCATGACGATTGTCTTTGGCCCCGGGAAATAAAAGCGTGGTTTTATTGGCAAAGGTTTTGAACCCCTGAATTTCCAGTTTAGATAGATGCATAGCGAAGTTATTATAGCAGGGGAAAGGGGAAAGGGGACAGGGGAGGTTGGGGATTGTTAAGAATTTTTGAATTATTTAATTTTCAAATTTTCTAATTAGGGAGTGTTTTTTTAAAAAAGAACCCCCGGCGTAGGTGTGGGGGTTCGAGAAGGGTGGGGAGGGGAGAACAGAAGCAGTTTACTGCGGTGGTGGGTTGGGGAGAATGAAGCTGGCTTGTCGCCAGCCCAGCGAGACATGCGCTTGTCGCCTGTTCGGTTCCTCCCGATTCCAGATGATGGACAGATCGGAGCGAGCTGATTTACGAAAGGTTTTCAAACCTAGTTCGAGCAGTAGGTCGACGATCTGTTCTCTCGCTTCCTTTTCGCTGGTGGCCGTGTACAGAATGCCACCACCACGTCTGACAAAGTTCTGCCAGATGTCTTCTCGCATGATTCGGCCGTACGTTGCCTGGGTTGCGTCTCCACTACAGAGCAGACGTTCGGCCTCTTTCATTGAATCTTCGTGGCGCGCCATGTTGTCTCCTTTGACACGAGTCCTCCCCTAATTAAACATAAAAAAATGTTCGTGTCAACAACGGCCCCCGCCCCGCCATTCTGAGTCCGGCGCTGCGTCCGCCATAGCCCTGCGGAGGCGGAAAGAATCTAATTCGAATACACAAACATGTTTTAGACCCCCCAACAATCACAGTTCAAACAATCAAAAAATATCCAATCTCCATCATTAGACATTAGAAATTAGTCATTTCCACTCACCCACCCTTCACCCACCCTTCCCCTTGACCTCCTCCCAACAATCCGCTACACTACCTCCTTAAAGTTTTAAGCCTTAAGTATCAAGTTTCAAAAAAGAAGAGGACTTTTAAAAAAATACCCCACCTTTGAACTTGGTACTTAACACCCTTGGAGCTTAAAAAACTATGGCCTATTCGGTACTCGAACAAATGCACGACAAACTCGTGTCAGCCGAACACCCGCTGCTTGTCGCGGACGAAAGATTGGACGGCGATTCCCTGGGGGCATCGCTCGCCATGGCTGATTATCTTTTACGACTCGGCAAGCCGGTTCGAGTTTTTATTTCCGAGCCGATTCCGGAAAAGTATAAATTGCTGCCGCATCAAGATCTGTGTTTTTTTGAAAGCTCGGAGCTCTCAAAAATCTCGGCTGATGTGGTGGTTTTTTTTGACTGCTCGGATGAAAAGTATGCCGAGCGTGTTGTTCAAGGTTTGTCCGGACCCCGACCGTTGGTTTTGAATATCGACCACCATATCACCAACCCGCGTTATGGTCACCTTCATCTTGTTGATCACGAAGCTCCGGCTACTTGCGAAGTTGTTCATCGTTTTTTTAAAGAGAATAAAATTACCATCAACAAACATATTGCCACCTGTCTTTTTTCCGGATTGATTTTTGACACCACGGCGTTTTCAAACGACGCCACTAACGCCGTGGCTTTTTCGAGTGCCTCGGAACTTATGTTTGCCGGTGCTCGTGGCGGCGAGGCTATTCGTTTGCTTTTGAAAAATCGTTCGGTTTCGGCTTTGCGATTGTGGGGTGTTGCTTTGGAGCGTTTGTGGTTTTATGAAGAGCTACAGGCAGTGGCTACTTGTATTACCCTTCAAGATTTAGAAATGTTCGAGATTGATGAAGAAGAGATTGGTGGTTTACATAATTTTCTTAAAGGCGTTATCGATCACGACACAACCTGCGTTATGTGCGAAAAATCCGACGGCAGTGTTAAAATCAGTTTGCGTACCGACAGCGGCGATGTCGCCTCGATTGCCCGAGCCCGCGGCGGCGGCGGCCATGCCAAAGCCGCTGGTTTCTCAGTTCCCAACTCTCGTCTGGTTTGCGCGGCCGACGGTTGCTGGAGGGTGGAGAATAAACTTTAAAAAGTTTGGTTTTCTGCTATAATAAAAAAGCTATGAAAAAGGTTCAAAATAAAATTTTCCGTTTATTTTTTCCAACAAAAGATCCGTTGAAGATTAAAAAAAAGTATCAGCTTCCGGAAAGCGTCAATTTTTCTCTTCGATTAACTCCAGACGGTTGGTTTGTTTTGACCATGCCCGATCACCCTGGTTTGATTACCGAGGCCCAAAGTCATCAAAGTTTGATCGAAATGATGAACGACGCGATCTTAACTTATTATGATGTTCCTAAAAGAGAAGCCGATATTGTTTACGATCGCATAAACATCGGCGATTTTTCGGTTCAATATCATGGTGAGCTTAAAACTCAGCCGGCTTAGTTTATGGGGGAGTTGAATTTTGATCATCGTCAGTGTCTTTGTGCATTGAAGTACTTGGGGTTTAGCCTCGGAAATAAGAGATCTGGTCAGCACGATAAGTTTTATCCGCCGTCAGAGATTGCCGAAAAAATCACCGGTCTTCAGCCAAGATTTATAATGATTCCTCGACACAAAAAACTTCATTGTCAATCAGAAATAATTTCTGAAATCAAAGCCATGGGCGGCGATGATTTGGTAAAATCGTTTAAAGATAATTTATAATCAATTTATGTCCTTCTTAATCCCAACGGTCATCGAAAAAACCAGTTATGGCGAGCGCGCTTACGATATTTATTCGCGTCTTTTAAAAGATCGCATTATTTTTCTCGGCACCGAGATCGATGATTCGGTGGCCAATATTATTATCGCTCAGCTACTTTTTTTGGAAAGCCAAGATAAAACCAAAGATATCAAGCTCTATATCAACTCACCTGGTGGTTCGGTTACGGCTGGTATGGCCATTTACGATGTTATGCAATATGTGAAGCCGGATGTCTCCACGGTCTGCGTCGGCATGGCTGCTTCCATGGGTGCGGTCTTGTTGGCTGCTGGTGCCGAAGGCAAGCGTTTTGCCTTGCCGAACGCCGAAGTCATGATTCACCAAGTCCTCGGTGGTTTTCAGGGTCAAGCTACTGATGTTAAAATTCATGCTGAGCGTATTTTGAAGATCAAAGAAAATCTAAACAAGATTCTGGCTCACCATACCGGTCAGCCGCTAAAGAAAATGGAACAAGACGCCGAACGCGATTATTTCATGAGCGCCGACGAGGCCGTGAAATATGGATTGATCGACAAGGTGGTCAAAAAAATGTAAAAAATAAAATCGTGTGTAACATTCGTAGAGACAGGGCACCGCCCTGTCTTTTTGAGTAAAAAAATTCTGTCGCTAGTGCGGCAGGTGGAGAGAGCTCGGAAAAGGAAGTTGGTGGGCTACTCGTCGTAGTTGTCGCCGGTGTCGACCGGACAATTTTCGTCGATTTCGCCGTCGCAGTTGTTGTCGAGGCCGTCGCAGGTTTCGGTGGCTCCAGGATTGATCCATGGGCTGAAGTCATTGCAGTCGGAGCTGTTGGTGACATAACTGTCCGGGAGGCCGCAGTAGGTGTTGAACAGATAGTCGGGGTTGCCGTATCCATCGTTGTCAGTGTCGCGGTAGTAGGTGGCGAGGTTTTCGAGGTAGCCGTCGACACCGTCACAGTTGCTGTCTATGTGGTCGCCACAGACATTGTCGGCCGCGTCCGGGTTGATCTCGGAGTCGGCGTCGTTGCAGTCGACACTGTCGGCATAGCCGTCGCAATCTTGGTCGTTGTTTTTGCAGTCCTGTGGTCGACATCCGACAGAGAGAAGGAAGAGAGGGAAGATGAGGGCGAAACGGTTCATGACAACCTCCTCGGCAAGGAAGAAAAGAGCGGTTCTGAGGTGATAGTATAACGGAATGGGTTTTAAATCAATATTTTTTTAAACAAAAGCCCCGTCGCAAAGCGGCGGGGGCAGAAGGGTGAAGAGAGGCTGTGGGCGCCTACCGGTCGACGCAGACCCCGACGCCGAGGTCGCGGAGCCGGCGGTCGAGGTCGTCGAGGCAGGCTGGCGGCTCGGGGATGTCGTCCTGGCTCGCGAGCTGAGCCTGGACGACATCCAAATCCTGCTCTCCGAGCCAGTCCTCGATCCACCGAACCGGGGACAGACCGGCGTTCTGGCGGGCGCGGGTGATCATGGCGGCCGCGGTGACCACCTCGACCCAGAGGTCGGAGTAGCTGTTGAGCAGCTCTCCCTGGTCCATGCACAGGCGCTGTGCCCGGCGGGCCTGACGGCCACGCAAGATCTCGTCCGTGTCCGGGAAGGACAGGACCGCCTGGTCGAGGCGGGCGATGTCACCTACGATGGCGACGCTCATCTGGGTGAGCTCGCCCAGGGTCTGGTCGTAGTTGGTGTAGAGCCAGTCGGTCTGGTCTCTCTCGGTGAGGGTGAAGGCCATGCCCGCCTGGCTGGCAAGGCCGGTCGCGGCCAGGCTCCGCAGCACGGCCGCCTGCTGGGCGAGGAGCGCGCCGATCTCGTCTCCGGTGTCGATCTGCTGGCAGGCGTTGGCGTTCGCCTTGGGCCAGACGATCATGTTGCCGGCCTTCAGGTAGAAGTTCTGGGGGGCCACCTGCTGAGACGGCACTTGCTGCCATACCGTGACGGAGCGCAAGACCGTCTCTTCGTCATCGGCCGTGGTGGCGGTGGGGGCGAGGGCGGGTTCTTCGGTGACGCTCGGCGTCTGCGTGGGAACCCTTTCGGTTTCACCGGTCTGGAGGTCGATGACCCAGGCTCCGGACTCCGGCGGCGCGGCAGCTTGGTGGAACTCGACCTCGGGGTGCTCGGCGCAGTACGTGTCGATCGCGTGCTGCGGCACTCTGGCCTGGGTGGCGGTGGGGGCGAGGAGAGCGAGGGTGAGGGCGAGGGTACGGGTCATGGGGGCTCCTGGGATCGGGTGCAATGTGCACCCTTGGGGTGGAACCGTCTTTACCGAGGTGGCTAGACGGTTATGGGTCAGCTTGGCTGGACTCGGTAAGATACATCTTTTTTGTGGTTTTGTCAATATTAGAATTAATCAAAAATAAAAAAACAAGGTTTTTTGCCTTATTTTTAGCAATTCGGCCTTTTAGCCCTTGACAGTTTCCTTAATATCTACTAAGATACTTCGTCAATCGTTTAAAACAAAATCCCCCTTCGCTCAAGGTGAGCATTGGAGGATTCACCGTTGCCATAAGGAATCTGCAGGCACGACAAGCATGGGATTTCAGCCGTGGATGACCGGGTTTCGACTCGTTCAATCCTCGTCTAAAATTTCTTGCCTGCAGTTTCTTCGTGACAACGGTTTTTTTGTTTATCCGCCATAGCTCGCCTCGAGCGACGGTGGATGCATCAACGGTGGATTTAGTGGTAGTGATTTTTCCTTTTTCTTTTTTTAGCCGACCGGTGAATTTTTATCCACCAGTGGTTAATTTGATAGTACCCGGTCTGTAAATTTTTGCAATGATTTTTTGTGGATAAGATTTTATTTTTTTATTCCGTGACCGGCAGAGGTTCTTCTTCGGTCAATAAACCTTCCTCCTCTTCGCCTGTTTCTTCCCCAACTTCTTCTTCGGTTATTTCTTCAACACCAATCAAACAAATTTTTGGCAAAGGACGATAGTGAGATTCAAAAACCGTTTCTTTTTGGGTGCCGTCGAGGTGAGTAATGGTATAGATAAAAGTGGTGTCGGCTCCGACGTGGGCTGATTGGCATTGCTCGACCCCGGGTTCTAGATCGGTGGTTTCGATCATTTGAGTTTCGCCAACCGGAATCCAGCGGATTACTGTTGGTGGTGTGTAAGAGGCTTGTCGGCCATCAGCTGTGCCCCAAAAAGAAAATCGCAAAGTTGTGGTAGCTTCATCAATTTCGGCCTGAAAGAGGATATAATTTCCGGTGTCGTTTATAAATTTAAAATCAGGTGCCGGATCGTAAATAGTGGCATCGGTGCCGGGGTTGTTGTTGGTAGGATCGTTGTAATAAGAGACCACCAAGGAGTGGTTGCGACGATTAGTGATATCAAGTCCAGAATTCATGGCCGCTCTAAAAGTCGTGGTGCCAATTTGGCAAAGTCCGCCGCCAATTTCCGGTTCGATTTTATCACCTTTAATAACCAGCTCAGATAAATATCCGTTTTCGGTTGTGAATGGTTTTAGGGCAGCCAGAAGGGAGAATTCTTCGCCCGGAGCAATAAGCAAGCCATTTAAAAGATTCACGCCATTCTTGATATTTTTAATGCGATTGCCGGGACTGCCGCGGTAATTAGAGGTGCCCACCCCCAGGACTTCTTTTATTCCTAAATCATTAACACCACCGGTTTTAACCAAAGACTCAGTAACCACTATTGCCAACTCAACCGATTTGCTTTCGTCGGTGTTGTTTAACATTTGGGACAAAGCCGAGGCAGTGTCAGCGCGGTTAATAGTTAAACCGTCAGAACTTGGTTGAAATTCAATAACGCGATTATTTTCCAGTTTTAATCTGGCATCAACTGCCGGCTTTTCGATCTCAAGAGCCAAAGAATCAAGAAGAGGTAAAATTCCGTTTTCAGAAACAGCTAATTCAATTTGATTTTTTTCATTCAAAATTGGTTCTAGGGCCAAACTTAAATCTGTTGCCGAAATTTCCCAGGCTTGTTCCTTGAAAGTTATGGTGTACGGAGCGTTGTTTAAGATTTCTTCGGCTTGAGGAATAAGAGCTTCGGCTTGGTTTTCTAGAATTGTGGGTTTGGCCAAGGTTCTCGACATGACAATTGGTTGTCGATCAAGATTGACCAAAAGATTTTTTAATTCTGAAAAAAAAGTTTCTGTCGGAATGGTTAAACCGTCGGCCGAGGCGGTTACCGTGCCTTGCCAGAGGTCGGCCTCTTTGGTGAAAACAAAATCGGCGTCGGTGGCAAGTTGAATACTATCCGGAAAGGCGTTTAAAACCATTTTGGTTAATTGATCTTCGTCCAAACTGACGGGTATTTTGATTTCTGATTTGTGGATTAGGGCATAGGCAAAGGTGAAGGGAAGCCAGATTTTGTTTTTGGTGCGGTTTGCGGCTATGGTTTGGTTAATAGCTTCGTCGACGTCAAAAATTACATACTCGCCAGTTTCGGTGCTGACCGGAGAAAGTGCGACTACACCGGATTTGCCGTCTACAAAAAGTTGGACTCCTTCGAGTAAAAATTTATCAACTTCAGAATTAATAGTTTGTTTGGCAGTTTCAAAATCCTTCCCGCCAATTTTTATGGAACCGATTCGAACATTGGGTGCGATCCGGTTTTCATAAGATTCGGCCCAAACAAAAGTTCCGGCATAACCAATCACAACAATCACCGCGCCAATTATTAGAGCGATTTTGGTTGGTTTTGAAAACACCTTCGGTTTGTCAGAAGGTGTTGGAATTTCGTCTGGCAGGAGAGGCAGGTGCATAGGGGTGGAAAATTTTTAAATTACCATTCCACCACATCAACTTCTGAAGCTGATTCGGTTTTGGGAATGGTTATACTTAAGATGCCGTTTTTTAAAACCGCGTCGGCAGCCTCGGGGCGGACATGACTTGGTAAAACCACAGATCGGGAAAAAGTGCCCCAAAAACATTCTTGAAGATGGTTGGTGGTATTTAGCCAATGATCGCATTGATGCTGGCGCTGGCCGCGAATGGTTACGGTATCGTGCGTTACGGTAATGTCCAGATCATCGGCGCTGGTGCCGGCCACGGCCGAGCGAATATAAATATTATTTTCGTCTTCTAAAACATCGACCGAAAGTTGGCCTTCGTGTTCGGGGAGCCAGGCCAAGTCTTCGTTGGTTGGTTGGAGGGTGGTCATAGGTTTGGGGGAGAGAGATTTTTAAGTTAAGATTCCCGGCTAGCTTTTTACTTTATAGTGTTTAACAAATTCGTATGCCGGACCAACACTTAGGCCAACAATAGCGATCCAAATAAGTTCTTCTATAGGCAGGCCACCAAGGAGAAAGCCGGAAAGGCGCTCGCTTTGCCAAAAACTGGCCGCGGTTTCGGGAAATAATTGGACAAAGAAAACTTGCTCCAGGCCAAAAACCAAAAGGGCCAGAAACAAACCAGAAAAAATCGCGTCGAGTAAAAGATCGTGGCGATCGGCAATGATGTAGGTAATAATTAAAAGACCGCCGACCATAAAAGCATAGCTCGAGTTGATGGGAAAAAGAAAAAGCGCTGTTAAAGAAATTAAAGCCCAGGCACCAATTATAATAATAAGAGTTGCCAACCAGTTGAGCGGATGCCGACCACCAAAATGTTTGCGACGAAAAGGAACCAGTCGGCGGCCAATCAAAATTTCGTAAGCCACCGCGGCCACGCCGGTCATCGAAAAAGCGAAAATTAAATCTTCTATGCCAATAAAACCATTGGCCAAAATTCCACCAGCCCGATAATCAACCGCCGCTACCATCAAAATAGCCGGTGTCAAAATCAAACCTGCCAAACTCATAATGATTTGCTCGCGACGAGTGCTTTTTCCGAAGAAGAAAAATAAGGACCAAATAAAGAAAAGGACCAAAGAGACTAAAAGGAGAGGAAGATGAAACATATAAAAATAAAATTCTATTTTCATTGTATAACTTTTTTAAGTAAAGGGGAAGACGAATTTTGCACAATTTAAGGTTGACAACGCGGTTTATAAATGTTGAGATATTGTCGCAACAATGTGTACCGGAGGCAACCGTGCCCGAGCTCGTCTACGTCGATCCCCGAAAGTTCACCCATGCCCCAGTCGCTCACTTGAATCTGGAGAAGCTCTTCCAAGAACCGTGGAGTCTGCCAAGTATTCGACCACCGGAGATTCCTGATGTTCTCAGGATTCGGTTGGCCGGCCAGCAAATACCATTGATGGCCGTTCTCCAACTTGGGTTGGAGGACATTCGGACTGATATCGACTTGCATGACGGAGTTTCCGTCCCACATCTTTACTGGAACGCCATGGTTTTGCCGGCCGGAATCAGAGAAGTGATCCTGCGCCTGCAAATTCGAGACCTGAATGGACCTCGATTCCTGATCAAGGAATTTCTGAAATCGTTGGCCGGCTTGCCGGTTGGTCGAGGTGCCCGTGTGGTCGTCTTCGCCGGTCTCAAACAAGACGGAAGCGACTTCGTTATGTTCGATTGGTCGGCACTCGACGGTATCAATCGAATTCGAGAAAACAACCTTCGGTTGGAGAAGCAATTCAAGGAATCGTTTTGGTCAGGTCTGTTTCGACGTCTCTTGCTTCAACCGCGGCCGCCCGCTCCCGGGGTGGTGGAGATTCCTGACGAGGTTCCGATCTTGGATCCCTGGTATGACCCAGAGCTTCAACCAATTGTGGAGAAAGCAGTCAAAGGCCCCCTCAGTCAAGCGGTCGAGAGCTTGCTCCACCAGATGATTCTTATGCCCGAGATTTATCAGCAGCTCAAAGACAAGAAAATTCCGCTCGGGCAGTTCGCTTTCACCAGGTTAGAGACTGCCATGGTCGACACCTCACTCCGTTCGGCTCGCAATTTCACGCGTCTCTACTAGCTCTTTTCCTTCTTCGCGGAACTTCGGTTCCGTTTTTTTATAATTCGATCCTCTCCCTAGACGTGGAGGATTACAGATGATTGCCAAGAATTTTGATTCATGCTAATCTCATCAGCCAATTCGTTTTTTCGCGGAGGAGATGAAAATGCGTGCGTTCTTTTTGGTGATTCTGGCCATGGCTTGCTACGCCTCCCAGAACGTCATTGTTGATCAAAAGCTTCGGCCAATCCATCCGATCGCGGTTACAGCTATTGTGACCGGAACCGGTTGTCTTATTTCTTGTCTCATCCTGGCTGGTCGTCAGGTTTTCGGACTTCCGACCGTGTTGCCTTCTGGTCCACAGATTCTTTTCGTAATCATGGCCGGGCTCTTTGTCTGCGCGGCCGACATCAGTTTTTTCTTCGGATACAAAGCCGGGGCTTCGCTGGCGTTGGCCACCACAGCGCCGATCACTTTGCCTCTTTTTGCTTGGGGCTTCAACTACCTTTTCTTTTCTCGCCGAACCCCGAGTCTCTACGAACTCATCGGTTGGGTTTTGGCCGGCGCTGCCCTCACTATGGTGTACCTCGGCCGGTCAGAAGATTTGTCTCGGTAAGAGGTGCTCTTGCACAGAACTTTGGTTCTGTGTTTTTTTTACCTCTCCTCGGCCAGGTTGTTGGCGGGTGGATGGCTGCTGACAACTGGCCGACCCTCTTCGTGGGAGGGAGTTTTGAGGGATAAATAGGTTTTGTTTGACGCCGAATTGTTAGGATGGTAATTTAGTTTTCTCAACGTTCTTTTTGCAGGAGGATACATCTATGACCATGCCACTGCATCTTGTCTTGGTGCGTCACGGTGAGAGCGAGGGCAATATTGCCCAGAAGCAAGTGAAGCAAGGTGATGATCGACTCATGCGTGAGCTTGATCGAGTACACACCGAAGCCTGGCGTTTGAGTGCGCTCGGCCGGTGGCAGGCCGAAACCATCGGGCCTTGGTTGCGTCAGGAATTTTCCGAAGGCTTTACGCGTTACTTGACCAGCTGGTACGTCCGAGCTATGGAGACAGCTTGTCTTCTGGATTTGCCTGAAGCCGATTGGTTTCCTCATCCCATGCTTTCGGAACGCAACTGGGGTCAGCTCAGCTCGGCCACTATCGAACAGCGCAATTCTGGTTCCTTAAGCATGGATTTGGCACGACAGAAGCGTGACGGTGTTTGGTGGAGTCCGGCCGGTGGCGAATCGATCGCCGGAATTCTACCGCGTCTGCACACGCTTCTTGACTCGTTTCACCGTGAGCAGTCCGCGGGCACAGTTATTGCCGTTTGTCACGGCGAAGTCATGTGGGGCACAAGGATCTTGCTCGAACGGTTGACGCCGTGGCAGTTCCGGGCTCTTGATGAGTCGAACCGGCCGCATGATCGTATTCACAACTGTCAAGTCATTCACTATTCTCGAGTTAACCCAGTTGTCCCCGATGACGTTCGAACAAGGTTGTCTTGGATGCGTTCAGTTTGTCCTTGGGACACAACGCTTTCCAGTAACGAATGGAGATTGATTGAACGTCCCAGGTTTAACAATAAGCAGCTTCGTGAGATCGTTGCTCACTACCAGCGTTTCTTGCCAGACAACGAGTAAAGACTGTGTCCACTCGTTTTCTTCCCGTCCTTTTCGGACGGTTTTTTAAAACAAAAAACACCAGACAAACTGGTGTTTTTTGTGGTGACCCCACCGGGAATTGAACCCGGATTGCAGGCTTGAAAAGCCCGCGTCCTGACCATTAGACGATGGGGCCGGGGTGGATTTTTTGAATTTTCTAATTGTCAAATTTTCCAATTACGGCGTGGTTATGATAAGGGAAAATAAAAAAAGTGTCAAGAAGCTAAAATAAAAAGTTTTAGACCATTTTGTTTGTATTTTTAGTAATTATCAAAATCAACAACTCTTTTAATTTCTTTGGATCTTAAAAATTTTGGTAAAAAAAGCGCCAACCTTGATGGGGAAAGTGGGTTGGCGGAGAGAGCCTGGGCGTCGGGGAGACGAACAGGGAAACGGAGGCGCCGTCAGACAGCTTTGGCAAAGGCTACTTCCTCGGAAGACGGTGGATTGATCCGGCTAACCACGAAGCGTGGTTCGGCCGGGAGGGTCAGGCGCAGTCCGAGAACAGCGTCAGTGGGTCCAAGCGCTTGAAGGCGTGGCCACCACAGACGGGCATCGGGCCACATCTTGTCCACTGGAGCTTTTTCCGAACGGTAGAACTTGAGCCAACTGAACTCTTTTCTGCAGGCACGAGGCGTGCCGCGAATTATGGTTCCGCGGAACACATGGAGTTCGATGTTGTGCTCAGGCGTACCCTCGAAGAAGATCTGGAAGACTCCGACCGGGCGGAGTTTTCCGACACTGACTCCGTGAACTTCCTCCTTGATCCCGCGATAAGCCGCTTGGAGCGGTGTTTCGCCGGGTTTGACCGTCTCTGACGGGGGGATGATTCTCCCCTTGTGACGCCCCTGATTGTTGAGACCGAGCAAGACGTAGTTCCTGCCAGGTCTGGTTATGAGGGAGATTGCTGCTTGGCGTATCACGGCAGCCTCCTTAGTCGTCCGGACCCGCTTTTATTGCACTCCTTTTTTGAATAAAAGTCAAGGTTTGCTCGGGTTTGGTTTTGTGATATGCTGGATTTGTTGAATTATTATTTTATTGTCATCTAATCATCTTTATGTCAGATTATTTTCGAGAGTATCGGCCGCCCGAAGCTGAGCCAAAAAACCAACACCAGTCCAAACGAAAGAGATCGAGAAAAAAATTAAGATCACTTCTTTTAAACACGGTGGTGGGGCCGGCGGACAAAACAAAAATAAAGTATCTTCATCAGCCGATTTACGGCTATCTCTTGATAATTTGGATCCAAAATTTTTTTCTGATACTGAAAAAGTTTTGATAAAAGAATATTTTGTTAAAAAGCACCCCGGACAATGGGTTGGATCGACTTCAGAAATTCACATGGTCGCCAGTGGAGAAAGAGATCTCGCGCAAAACATTAAAGAGGTTAAACAGAGATTATTGACGGCAATCGAAGAAGCTTTAAATCCTCCGGAAGAGCGGAATAAAAAGATCCCTGAGATTGCCAAGAAGAAACGAAAAGCCGCGGGGCGGGGGGCCAAACTGGCGGAATGGAAAAATAAGAAAAAACAACCTTTAGATTAAAAAATAATTATTTAAAAACTAAATTCATTTATGGAAAATCTTTTTCCTCTGATAATCCTAGTGGTTATCCTTTTCTTTGCCTGTCTGAAACAGGTTAACCAATACGAACGCGGCGTTAAGTTTACGATGGGTAAATTTTCCGGCATTGTCAATCCTGGTTGGTATCCAATTGTGCCGGTTTTTCAATCTATTCGCAAAGTAGATATGCGTCTTAAAGCGATTGATGTGCCGTCGCAGGACGCCATCACCAAAGACAACGTCTCGGCCAAAATCAACGCGGTTATTTATTACAAAGTCGTTGATGCGGCCAAAGCCATTCTAGAAGTCGAACGCGTTGATTACGCCGTTCTTCAGTTGGCCCAAACTACAATGCGAAATATCGTCGGCGAGGTTACTCTTGATGAATTGTTGAGCCAACGCGGAGTTATTTCCGATAAAATTGAAAAACTTGTTGACGAAGCTACTTTGGGTTGGGGGGTCGAAGTCACTGTTGCAGAACTGAAAGACATCAACCTGCCGCAAGAAATGATTCGTACTATTGCCAAGCAAGCAGAAGCAGAGCGCGAACGCCGCGCTGTTATCATCAGTGCCGAGGGCGAGGTAGCTGCTTCGGAAAATTTGGCCAAGGCCGCTAAAATACTTTCTGATTCTCCCGGGGCTTTGCACCTTCGCACATTAAATTCGATCAATGATATTTCTTCCGACGCTTCAAATACGGTTATATTTGCCGTACCACTGGAGGTATTGAAGGCGTTTGAAGGATTCGCAAAAAAATAGTTGCTGTGCGTATATTGGGTATCGAGACCAGTTGCGACGAGACTTCGGTGGCCATTATTAGAAATTATGACAACCGGAGTTTTGTTATTGAAAAAAGTTTAATCGCTTCACAAGCAGCCAAACACGCCGAGTATGGTGGTGTGGTTCCCGAGGTCGCGGCGCGTTGTCATGTTGATGTTGTCTTTCCGCTTCTCGAAGCGGCCGGAGTGCCGCGCGACGGCTCGGGAGTCGACGCTATCGCCGTGACCGCCGGGCCAGGTTTGGTTCCGGCTTTGCGAATTGGTGTCGAGGTGGCCAAAACTCTGTCCTGGATCTGGAAAAAACCACTGGTGGCCGTAAACCACATGGAAGGCCATATCGGAAGTGCCTTTTTGCATTCCTCCCCCCAGGGGGAGGACTACAGGAGGGGGATCGAATTCCCCGCCGTCTGCCTCCTTGTCTCCGGCGGACACACCGAACTTTTGCTCATGAAAAATTTTTGCGAATACGAGCTTCTTGGTCGAACTCGCGATGACGCTGCCGGTGAGGCTTTTGATAAGGTTGCTAAGTTGCTCGGACTTTCATATCCCGGCGGTCCAGAGATTTCCAAGCAAGCTTTACAAGGAAAACGCGATCTTATAAATTTCCCTCGTCCCATGATGACCGATCCTAAAGATTTAGATTTTAGTTTTTCTGGTCTCAAAACCGCGGTAGCAGTTTACCTACACAACCAACCCCTCCCAGCCTTGGAGGAGGGAGCCGAGGGAGGGAGTTCGGTGGCCGATATCTGTGCCTCCTTCGAACAAGCCGCTATTGATGTCTTAGTCGAAAAAACCCGTCGAGCTGTGGAACAAAATAATCCAAAATCAATAATCGTCTCCGGCGGCGTTTCGGCCAACTCTTTTTTGCGCGAGGAAATGAAAAATAATTTCGCTCCGCTCCCGGTCTTTTTTCCACCGCTCGAATTCACCGGTGACAACGCCGCCATGATCGCCGTCGCCGGCGCCTGGCGAGCGTCTCGAAAAGATTTTACCGATCCATTGAAGTTAGAAGCGGACCCGAACATGAGATTGGTTTAATCTTTTACCGATATTGATAGTCCAAGATCGTGTCTCCCCCCTCCCGGCCATAGCTCGCCTCGAGCGACGGCCGGGGGGAGGTCGCGTATCAAATCTATGCTTTCAAATTCACTAATCGAAACAAAAAAAATTGCCGCCGATTTTTCCGGCTCTCTCAAGGGCGGCGAAGTTGTCGCTTTCGAAGGCGAGATTGGGGCCGGCAAAACCACTTTTATTCAAGGTTTGGTCGAGGCGCTTGGCGCTGAGGGTTTGGCCCGCAGTCCGACTTTTACGGTGATGAATGTTTATCCAACCGGCCGTGAACCGGTTAAACAAATTGTCCATATCGACGCTTATCGCTTGCGAACTCCGGAAGATATTTTTAATCTCGGACTCGAGGAATGGATTGGTCGGCCAGATACGGTTGTTTTGGTCGAATGGCCGCGAATGGTTGGTGAGGCCGAGATTCGGACTGATCGGACGGTTCGAATTTTGGCGGGTGAAGATTCGGATTCTCGTGAAATCGAAATTGAATAAAAAAAACGCATCGGGATCCCGATGTGTTTTTTTTGTTTTAAATTTATTCACCGCCAGTTACACGGAAAACTTCTTCAATACTGGTTACACCATCGATGGCTTTGAGTAAACCGTCTTGAGCCATGGTTACCATACCTTGTGTTAAAGCTAGTTTTTGCACTTCGTATTCGGAAATTTTGTCTGAAAGCGAGGCGCGGATGGCATCGTCCATAATAATGACTTCGTAGATTCCGATTCGGCCTTTGTAGCCGGTGTTGTTGCAAAGCGGACAACCAGTACCTTTGTAAAATTTTAGTTGGGTTAGATCGGGAATGGTTTCGCCCGAGGCCGGAGAAATTTCACCAAGAATTTTTTTAATTTCTTCTAAACGTTCCGGGGCCTGAGCATCTTCAACTTTACATTTTTCACAAACTTTACGAACCAGACGTTGACCAACAATAGCGTTTAAGGACGGAGCTAACAGAAACGGTTTAACGCCCATGGAAAGAAAACGTGGTAAGGCGCCAGAAGCCGAGTTGGTGTGAACGGTTGATAACAAAAGGTGGCCGGTTAGGGCGGCGTTAATGGCCGTGTCGGCGGTTTCCAAATCGCGGATTTCGCCGACCATAATAATGTCCGGATCTTGGCGAAGAATTGAACGCAAACCAGCGGCAAAAGTGTAGTTTTTCGATTGATCGATTTGCGACTGGTTAAGGCCCTCGACTTTATATTCAATCGGATCTTCGAGAGTTATGATTTTAACTCCGGGTTGGTTGAGTTTTTTAAGAATGGCGTAAAGAGTGGTAGTTTTACCAGAACCGGTTGGACCGGTGGTAACAATCATGCCGTGTGGTTTTTCGATTTCCCGTAAAATCTTTTTTTCCAAAGCCGGCCGCCAGCCGAGTGAAACAAAAGGCACGTCGACCGCTGTTGGTTTTAGAATTCGCATGACCACGGACTCACCCCAATTGGTGGGAATGGTGGAAACACGAACATCGGTGTCGCCGTTTTTCATGAAAATAGTAAAGCGGCCATCTTGAGGGTTTTCGGTAATATTAATTTTTAAACCGGAAACTAATTTGATGCGAGAAATTATTCTTTTCCAGGCCTCGTGGGGCAGTGAGGCTACTTCTTGCAAAACACCGTCTAAACGGTAGCGCACGACAATTTGGTGCTCTTCGGCTTCGACGTGGATGTCGCTCGAGTCAAACTTTAACGCCGCGGCAATGACGATTGTCATAACATCAGTAACCGAAGCGCCTTGGACGGTTTTTTGAATATCGGCAAAAGTTGCCATGGCCGATTGAAATTTTTCTAATTCAGTATCGGTAATTTTTACGCCCTTAATTATGAGTTTGATTTTTGGTAAATTGGCGTAAGCTTTTTTGGCCAGGCGAAAACTTTCTTCGGTGATTTGATAAATTGCCCCATTGGCTTTATAACGCTCGGTTAGTTGAAACAATAACTCCTTAATCTTTTCGTCTTCGGGATTAACCGCGGCGACGCGGATTTCCGAGCCGGTATGTAAAAAACATACTACCTTAAGAGCTGTGGACTGTTCTTCGGAAACCAAAGAGAGAGCCTCGGGGCTAATAGGGAAGCCTTTAAGNNTTTTCTTTTAACCGAACATCCTGCATCTTTTCCTCGAGTTTTGTCGAGATAACCGGAACAGAGGCTCCAGAACCAACGTGAGAATGTTTAATAAGGTCTTCGATAGATTGAAGGTCGGACATAATGGTTTTATTATAGCAGAGAGGGCAAAGCGAAAGAAGGGAGGGGTGGAAAAAAGAGCTTTTATCTTCTTTAAATAATAGGGTATACTGATATCGTTTAAAAATGAACACTAAATTAATTATTTTTCTAAGTAATTTTTATAACTTTATGTCTGAAGGATCAAAAAAACCCGGTTCCGAAATGGGGGAATATCGTCGTGCTCGCGGGCTTGAACGCCATGGCGATAGTGGAGAAAGATTAAAAAAAACAACCGAAGGTGGAACAATTGGTGAATTAATGGCAAAAATTAAAGGTTCTTTGGCCCGCCGAGACCAGGTTGCCAAAAGAAAAGAGACTCCAGTAGCACCTGAGTTCTGCCAAATTAGTAT
>DOJV01000003.1 GCA_003511125.1 Candidatus Uhrbacteria bacterium | reverse complement strand
TTTTCCGGGTTTTGCTTGACAAGTAGGTTTTTTTCGGTCTAAAATACCCCGTCTTCCCAGAAGACTTGAACCAACCACCATCAACCACGGAGTTTTTTCGATGAGTCGCCGTGACACTCGTGAATCGATCATCGCCAAGATCGGCCTCGTGGCCCTCGAACTTCAGGAGCAGGAAAGGGAACTTCCGTTCGAATTCCGCGCTGACGAAGAACTTTTTTTGCTGGCGCGGGGCCAGGTCATTACGAACAATGATCTGGAAAATGTCGTCAGGGCTTTTCTCAATCGGCCGGCGGTTCGAGTTCGTCTCAAGCTTTTCCGGCGTTTGGCCCGCCTCGAGCGGCGTCTCGCTGTTTTCGATCGTATTGTCTAGTTCCTCTGTTCGCACATCTCTTGTCTTCTGACGATCCCAGTGATCGTCTTTTTTTATTTTAAATTTTTTCGTCCTTTTATGGCGTCTCCAAGCGTTACCTCGTCGGCGAATTCCAGACTGGCGCCGGCGGGTAGACCGCGGGCTAGGCGGGTGAGTTGTTTTTCAAAACCGGCTAGTTGTTTGGTAAGGTACATCATGGTGGTTTCACCATGGACATCGGGCGAGAAGGCCAGAACGATTTCTTGAATTTGATTTTGTTCGCGGAGTTTTTGGAAGAGTGGTTGAATACGCAAAACTTCCGGGGTCATGCCTTCGATTGGATTCAGAACACCACCAAGAACAAAATATTTTCCTGAATAAGCGCCGGTGGCTTCGAGGGTGGAAATGTCGCGCGAAGTTTCGACCACGCAAAGTTTGGAATTGTCACGCCGTGGATCGGAACAAATTTCGCAGAGATCTTTTTGAGTGTAGCTGAAACAATGCGGACAGAGTTTAACTTTTTCGCTGAGCTCGTTTATCAGAATCGCGGTTTGCAGAAGCTCTTCTTTGGGTAATTGCAATAACGCAAAAACATAACGCAGGGCGGTTTTAGGTCCCACGCCAGGTAATTTGGTTAAGGCAGCAGCCAGGTTTTGAATGGGTTCGGGGAAGCGGCGCATAGTGGAGTGGTGGAGTGGTGGAGTTGTTAAGTTATTTAGTTGTTTGGTGGTGTTTTTTTATTTAATATCCACAACTCAGCAACTTAATAACTTTACACACAACCCTACGACCTCTACATTCCCAGGTTCTTCAACGCGTCCAGACCGCCCATATCTCTCATCTTAAAAGCCATTTGTCTTTGGATTTTTTTGACAGCATCGTTGAAGGCTTCTTTTAGAGCTTCTTCGAGCTTGGTTTTGTCTTTCATGGAATCGTCGTCGATTTTAACCGAGAGGATTTGTTGGTTGCCATCGATACGCACCGAAACCTTGCCCCAAGCGGCCGAACCCTCGGCGCTGATTTCAGCCATGGTGTTTTGGATTTTTTTGGCTTGGTTGCGAACGTCTTTGATGGCTTTGATTTTGTTGAACATAGTTGTGGGGTGAGGGGCTGAGGTAGCTGAAGGGATTTTGAACATTTCAATTCTCCTCAGCCTCTTATATCCTCTAAGCCTTATAATAATTAAAACGGTGCTCCCATATTATCGACCGGCGGAGCTTCGATTGCCGGGGGTGGAGGAAGCGGTGGTGGTGCTTGGTCGTAGTTGCCAATGGGTGGTGGCGGTGGGGAATCGGAACGTCGAAGTTCGAGGTTGCGGAAAGAGGTGCGTTGGCCATCGAAGAATAATCTTATCATACCTGTTGGTCCATTGCGATGTTTAGCAATATAAAGTTCGGCGATATGTTTTTCTTCTGGCGATAAATCTTCTTGGCGATAGTTCATGTCGGCTGATTTGCGATAGATGAAGAGAACAACGTCGGCGTCTTGTTCGATGGAACCGGAGTCGCGTAAATGCGAGAGTCTGGGGATGGCCGGTTTGGTTTGCTCGACAGCACGAGAAAGCTGGGAAAGGGCCAAAACCGGCACACTAAGTTCGCGAGCGATTTGTTTTAGAGCTCGACTGATTTCGGAAATTTCTTGAACGCGGTTATCAGAACCGCTTTTGTTGCGGCCTTCGATAAGCTGTAAGTAGTCGATAACAATTAGACCTAGACCGTGCTCGGCTTGTAAGCGTCGAGCTTTAGCTCGGATTTGCATAACCGTAACGCTGGCGGTGTCGTCGATATAAACCGGGGATTCTGAGAGTTTGCCAAGAGCGTGGCCAATGCGCGGAAAGTCGTCGTCGCGTTCGGATAGACGGCCGGTTCGAAGTTTCCACAAATCAACTCCGGCCTCGGCGGAAATCATACGATCGACCAATTGTTCTTTGGACATTTCCAGGGAAAACAAACCAACCGGGATTTTTAATTTTACGGCCACGTGTCGAGCAATGTCCAAAGCCAAACTGGTTTTACCAACCGAGGGGCGAGCGGCCAAAATAACCAGGTCGGATTTTTGCATGCCGGTCATTATGTTGTCGAGTTCGGTAAAGCCGGTGGGTACGCCGCGCAATTGACCTTTGTTGCGATGCAATTCATCGATACGTTCAAAGGCTTCGGACAAAACGTTTTTAATATCAACAAAAGCCGAGCGCAAGAATTTTTGTGAAACTGAAAAAATACTTCTTTCGGCGCCATCTAAAACTATGTCGATGTCCTCGGCTTCGTCATAGCCCATTTCCATAATGTCGCCGGCCACAGATAATAGGCGGCGCAGAGTGGATTTTTTTTGGATAATATTGGCGTAGTGGACAACATTGCCGGCCGTAGAAACCGAGTTGGCTAATTCGACCAAATAAGCCCGGCCGCCAACCAGTTGGAGTTTGTCGAGTTCTTCGAGACGGTTGCCTAGGGTTAGAAGATCGATGGGTTCGTGGCGGACGTTTAGGTCGACCATGGCGTCAAAAACCGCTCGGTGGCTTTCGCGATAAAAAGCATCGGCCTGAACAATATCGGCGATTTTATAAAAAGCCTCGGGGTCAATTAAAAGACAACCAAGCAAACACTGTTCGGCTTCAAGGCTTTGGGGTGGAATTCTTTGTTCTGGCATAGCCCGGGTATCTTACCGTTGCCGGTCCGAGGTTTCAAGGGCTAGTTGTGATCAAAGTGTGGGCGAGTTGGGGAGAGATTTTTAGCCTTAAATTACGGAGGGTTTATTCATTTTTTTAAGTGTTTAAAAATCTGGTTTTTTATGTGTTGTTTTTAAACACTTTTTTTAAAAAATATGCTATAATTATTCCAGTCTATGAAAAAAAATTGCGGACATCCGGACATAGTTCGTCTGCGGACTATTGGCACAATGATTGGCGGCATGATCGGTGTTGGGGTTTTTGGTTTGCCTTATGCTTTTGCTCAGAGCGGTTGGGCTTTGGGTTTTGTTATGTTGTTAGTTTTGGGTTTTTTGATTTTTCTCATTAACATCATGTACGCCGAGATTAATGTTCAAACTTCGGGGCAACACCGTTTGTCTGGTTATGTTAAAAAATATTTAGGGCCCAACTGGTCACATTTTGCCGCGGCCATGTTTGTGCCTTATGCCTGGGGCGCCATGCTGGCTTACATGTTGGTTGGCGGAGATTTTTTGCATACTTTATTATCACCGCTTTTGGGCGGCGAACTTTTGGTTTATCAATTGGTAACGGCAATATTGGCAGCCATGATAACTTTTGGCGGTATTAAAAAATTGGCCAAAATTGAATTTTGGATTATTTGCGCCTTACTGTTCCTTTTTGTTTTCATGATTTTGGTTTCTTTGCCGTCTTTGGAATGGCGTAATGTTTCTTCGTTGCATTTTGAAAATTGGTTCTTGCCTTACGGAGTGATTTTTTTCGCTTTATCCGGATTGGGAGTAATCCCAGAAATGAAAGATATTTTGGGCGAGCGTCGGCTAAAAGAATTGCCACAAATAGTTTTTGCCGGTCAGATTTTGATTTTAATTTTGTACGCCTTGTTTGCCTTGGCTGTGGTTGGTGTTACCGGTCCGGCCACCACTCCGGCGGCTTTTGATGGTTTGGCTTCAATGTTTGGTCAGACTTTTGCCATAGCCGGTTCCTTGCTCGGCTCAATTATAATTATTTCAATTTTTTCCGTGGTTAGCATTGAGATGCAAGATGTTTTTAGATTTGATTATAAAATAAATCAAAAAATTTCTTGGGCCCTGGCCTCTTTTGTACCGGTACTGCTGTTGTTTCTCGGGATTCATCAATTTGTGGAGTTAATCGGTTTTTTAGGCGCAGTTTTTGGCGGAGTTATCGGTATCTTGGTTGTCGTAATGTATAGAAAAATGTTTTACGGTGGCCACTGTAAGACTCGTGAATGTTTAAAAATTCCGGCATTGGTTTCCTGGCTTTTAATGGCGATTTTTGCCGGCGGTATTATTCAAACGATAATTGGTTTTTAAAAATATGCGACCCCTACGTTTATTTCTTTTTTGGTTAGCCGCCTTCGTTGTTTCTTATGTTGTCAGCAGTTTAATGGTAGTAGCTTGGAGCCTATCTAGTTATAACAGTCTTTTTTTGGTGATTGGTACGCTTAATTCGTCATTGGTTTATTTGCTTTTTGGCTGGTTATATTTTCGTCCGGGTTTTGCCAGGCGGCTTTCCGAGCGTATCAAAAACGCGGCCGTTTGGGTCGCGTTGGATTTTATTTTTGGAATGATTATTTTAAGTTTGGTTCAAGGTCTTAGTCCGTTAGAAATGTTTTCCAGTGCCTCTTATTTGATCGAGTCGATTAATTTTTTGGCGCTAATGTTGGCGGCTTATCTTTGTGTAAAAAAGCCTCCACAACGTTCCGAGCCAGCATGGCCACAGTCATCGGCCCAACTCCTCCCGGAACCGGAGTAAGCCAGCCGGCTATTTGTCTTACAGATTCTTGTTGAACATCGCCAACGGTTTTTTTGCCAACCTTGGTGGTGCCGATATCTATGATGATAGCTCCGGGCTTAATCATTTCACCAGTTATCAAATTAGGTTTGCCCACAGCGGTGATAACAATATCGCCGCTTTTTGTTTTTTCGGCCAGGGCCGGATCGGAATCCGCAACCACCTCGGTTAAAATATTGTATCGCGCCAGCATGGCTTTAAACGGCCGGGCAAAAATTTGACTCATGACTAAAACGGCTTTTTTTTCGGAAAAAGATTCCTGGGTTTCGTCAAGCAGTCTTAAGGTGCCTAAAACTACCGGCGAGATTGGACAAGATTCACCGGTTTCCAGTTTTTTTAAATTTTCCGGATGAAAACCGTCAACGTCTTTTTTGGGAGTGATGGCGGCGATTAATTTGTCGGCGTTTTGTTGAGGTAAGGGGAGTTGCAAGAGAATTCCATTAATGTCTTCGCGTGAATTAAGGGTTTCTATTTTTTCTAAAATTTCTTCTTCGGAAACGGAAATTGGGAAAACATATTTTTCAAAATTAATTCCAACTTCTTCGCAAGCCTTTTCTTTTAAGGCAACATAAAGATGCGAAGCCGGATCTTCGCCGACTAAAATAATAGCCAGGCCCGGATTTTCCGGCAGGTGCAAAATTCGATCTCGAATATTGGCTCGAGTTTGCCGAGCAATAATTTTTCCGTTTAAGAGTTGCATAGGTTGGGTGGGGGGGGGTAAAAGCGGCTTCGTGGCTAGGTTTCGTAGAAAACGTAGAAGTCGTAGAAAACGTAGATTTACGGCTTTTACGTTTTCTACGACTTCTACGATTTCTACGTTTTCTACGACTTCTACGACTTCTACGAGACCGCAGGCCGCTTTTACACTTTTACTCCTTTACCTCCTCGACATACTTGATTATACCACCAGCCACATCAATTCCGGTAGCCTGTTCCAAACCTTCGAAGCCGGGGCGGGCGTTGACTTCGAGAATTAATGGACCGTGAGCCGAGCGAATAATATCAACTCCGGCGATTTCCAAACCAACGGCTTTGGCCGCGGCGACGGCGATATTTTTTTCCTCGTCAGTTAGTTCTATTGGTCGTCCGGCGCCGCCGGCGTGAATGTTTGAGCGAACCTCGCCGGGTTTTGCTTCGCGTTCCATTGCCGCGAGGATTTTGTCGCCGGTCACGAAAACTCGCAGATCTCTGCCTTCGGCTTCTTTGATGAATTCTTCGAGCAGGAGGGGAATTTTGTGATTAACGGTCAAATAATCTACGATCGGCAAAAGAGTCGCTAAATTTTCGGTCAAGAAAACCCCGCGTCCGCCCGAACCGCTCGGGGTTTTGACGACCAGCGGAAAACCAATGGCTTCGGCTTCGGTGGCGATAGTGCTGACATCGCGGACAATCGTTGAGCGCGGGGTTGGCAAGCCGGCTTGGTTGATCAGAAGTTTGCGAGCGAATTTATTTTTGGTGGCCGATAAAGCCAGTGCTGTGCTATTGATGATTTTTATACCAACCGAAGTTAAGGCATCAACCGTGATCGAGTGAATGCTTTGGTCTTCTATAAAATTCGTTCGAGCAATAAAAAGATCAACCATCGGCAACGGTTGATTGTCGTAAAAAATTTTCAATTTGTCATTGTCTTGGCGAAAAGAAAAAAACGGTTCGCAAAAAATTTTCGCTTCATGACCGCGAGCCAAAGCCGCTTCGAGCAATTTTTTTGTTTCGTACGGCGGCTCGGTTTCGCGAGTTTGCGGCCGGCCGAAACTTAGAATTCCGATTTTCATAATTTATTAAGCCGAAGCTCAGCGAAGGATAACGAGGTGAGTTTAGATTGTTTTTGATAAAAAATCAAGAAACCAAACCCCGCCTTTTTTGAAAGCGGGGTTGGTTGGTCTTGGCCCGGATTTTTAATCCTTGGTGGATCCGGCGAGATTCAAACTCGCGCCTCTGGGTGTCAAACCGCAGCGAGGCTAATCACTACCTCCACAGACCCATAAAGCCAAGATTTTTGGATAAACAAAGTAACTCCCAACTATGAGAAGCGATTTTCACAATTCCACAAATACACGAATTATTAATTCGGATTTGCTTACATGTGTCATCGCAACTCGGGGGAGTTACAGTGTTTGACACCCAGAGAGAGAATTCTTAAAGAATCTCACTGCGGCTATTCCTATTACAACATTATTTTTATTTTTTGTCAATCATCGAAAAGCGGACGACACCACTCCTCTTGATTTTTTTTCGATTTTCTGTTAATAAAAGATTGCCGCTTTTCAAGGCAATACGTAAAACGAGAAATCGCTCGTCTAGCGTCAATCCGGCGGCATTCAAAGGAAGGCAAATCCCATGTCAGGGCAACGCCTTGTCGATGGTACCGGAGCTCGGCTCTGGACAACTGCTGGCAAACTCGTCACCAACACCGGGTTTTCTAGTGAGCTCGGTGATGCTATTCGCAGGGAGGGCGGAGCCGACCGAGCTGTGCAGGCGATGCGCGCCGAATTCGGGCTGGACACCCCGTCTGTGCCGGTCGTCGCGGTCGAACACGATCCCGCACCGACAGCGCCGCCTCGCCTTGTTACGGTCAGGACCAGCAACCTGCTCGAAGCCATGCTTCGAGCCGGCGTGCACAAGCACGCCAGGTGGCCGAACAGCCGCCGCCGTGGCATGAGCGAGGAGGAATACGGCGATCTCTGGCCGGCCGAGGTGACCTATCCGGCAGGTTACGCCGAGCGCTATCCACATCTCCTCCTCCGCGACGACACCGTGTCGCTCCCCGACCTCAAGGAGGTCGCCGATGCCGATTTCCGGACTGACCCGGCGAAGTGTAATGTTTGTCGGAAGGTCCCCAAGTTCCTTTTCGGTCCGGACGGCAAGAGGCTCGGCCGTGCCGTCATCTTCTGGGGGTACGAGGCCTATCTCGGTTACAGTGCCATCGATTGCCGTCTCCTAGCCACCCACACCAACATCCCGCTCATTCACCGTGACGGGCTGTGGGTTCTGGTCGAACACCGCGACGGTATCATCCGTCGCCACGGAATCGATCTTCTCGGTTCGAGCTGTGGCGTTTTCCGCGCGCCGTTTGTCCACCGCTTCGGCAACGCGCGGCCGTACTTCAACGCCTACCATGTCGACGGCGGGAATCCGCTCTTCGGCCCGGGCTTCCGCGGGAGCGAACTGGTGCCTGTGCCGGTGCCCTAGGACGCTCGTCCCTTTTTTCAGCAGGACTGTTTGGCTTCTCCGAACAGTCCTTTTCTTTTTTTCAAAACTGTTGGTATAATTTAAGCTGATATGAAAATAAGTTTTTTCGGCGCCGCGCGCGAGGTTACGGGTTCGTGTTTTTTGTTCGAGGCAAATGATAGCAACGGCGTGCCAAAGAAAATTTTAATCGACTGCGGGATGTTTCAGGGCGAAAAATTCGCCGAGGAAAAAAATCGCGAAGCTTTTGCTTTTGATCCAAAAAGTTTGGATGCGGTTTTTGTTACTCACGCTCATTTGGATCACACCGGTCGTTTGCCAAAACTTTTACACGACGGTTACAGCGGGTCGTTTAGAATGACTGTGCCAACCTGCGCCTTAACTCGAATTGTTCTCGAAGATGCTTACCACATTATGGAAGAAAACGCTCGGCGTTCGGGCGAAGAAGTTTTTTATACTTTTGAAGATGTCAAAGCTGTTTACGATAATTGTCTTGGTTTGGGTTTTCACGAACAAGTCGAAGTCGCGCCCGGTATTTCGGTTATGTTTCACGACGCCGGCCATATTTTGGGCTCGGCCTATATTTCCATCGAAGCCGAGGGCAAGCGGGTTGTTTTCTCCGGTGACATTGGCAATGACGACGTGCCAATTCTCGCTCCGACCGAAGCGGTTTCCAAAGCCGATGTTTTGGTTTGCGAATCAACCTATGGCCATCGCGTTCATGAAAATCCTCAAGAAAGAACTTCACTTTTGCGACAGCAACTTTCCGAAACTCTCAAATCCGGCGGTACTTTGTTGATTCCGTCTTTTTCCGTTGAACGCACTCAAGAATTGCTTTACGAACTAAATAATATTTTGTTGCACGACATTAAAAGCAATTTGCCGATTTTTTTGGACAGCCCTATGGCTATTCGGGCTACGGAAATGTATCGCCATTTTAAAACTTTTTTGCAATTTGAAGCTTCGATTTTTTCTGATCCGGATCGTGATTTTTTCAGTTTTCCAAATTTGCGTGAAACCATTTCGGCCGACGAATCGAAATTTATCAATGTCGTGCATCCGCCAAAAATCATTATCGCCGGTTCAGGCATGATGACCGGAGGCCGGGTTATGCACCATTTAATTCGAGTTTTGCCGGACAAGAATAGTACGGTTTTGATTATCGGCTATCAAGCCAAGGGTTCGCTTGGTCGCAGAATTTACGAAGGCGCCAAACAGGTGAAAATTTTCGGTCAACAATTGTTGGTCGAAGCTCAGGTTAAAGCCATTGGCGCTTTTTCGGCTCATGGTGATCAAAACAAACTAACACGCTGGGTTCAGCCTGAAGACGGAAAATTACCAAAAATCTTTTTGGTCCACGGCGACCCCGAGGTTCAAGATATTTTCGCCACCCATTTACGGCACGAGTTGCAGGCTGAGGTGTTGGTGCCCGAGCCGGGGGAAAGTTTTGAAGTCTAGGTTTTAGCTTAAGTTTAAAAATCGGGGCAGGAGAAGCGTTCCGGTTTTTTTTGTTAAAAAAAAGAGAGCCCGAAGGCTCTAGAAAGGACTGTTGTCGAGATTCGGCTCTTCGCCGGATTTCGATTCGGTTTTTTCGGACCCGAGGATCGTGTTGACGATCTCGAGACCGAGTTGCCGGCAGAGAGCGCGGAAGGAGGGGGTTTTGGCCAGGGCCAGAAGAGCAGGGAGGAGCTTCTCTTTGGCCGAATCGTGCAATTCTTGGTTGCTGGCACCGCCGGCCTTGATAATTTCGACTTCGTGTTCGGCGCTGATGCTTTGTGGCCACCAGATCTCGTAGACGACCTCGTGCGAGTCACGGTCGAGTTCGATTTCGAGGGCTGTCGAAAACAAATCACTGTTCTCGGCTGTCCAGACGAATCCCCGAAACGGGTGAGGTGTCTTGAAGACGAAGCAGCCGAGTCCGGGCTGATCTGGGTTTTGGGTGGCGTGCACCCAGTGGGAGTGTTGACGCTCGATGAGCGCTCGCAACTCGTTTTCGGCGACTGCCAAGACGGTGAGTACGGCCGACTTGGTAATCGAGAAGTAATCCGCGTAGGCCTTTTCGAAACGCACCAACTCGAGCCTGGCCGCTGCCAGCCTGATGTCGCGCAAGTGACGCACCGGCTCGGGCAACTCGATGGCGGCGATTTGGGAGAAGTAGGCGAAAAGGGCCGGGTTGGCGGCGTAGTCTTCGGGTTTTACGAACATGACAGTTCTCCTGTTGTTGGGGTTCCATCGTGATCTTACGTTTTTTAATAGAAAAGTCAAGCCCGGCTCTCGACTTTTTGTCGATTTTCAGTTAAACTTTCCACACATGATTCCTCAGGCTAAAATCCGTAACTTTTGTATTATCGCCCACATTGATCACGGTAAATCAACTCTGGCTGATCGTTTTTTGGAAATTACCGGGGCGGTCGAGAAAAGAAAGATGAAAGAGCAGATTTTGGACTCGATGGATCTGGAACGCGAGCGCGGCATTACCATCAAGCTGGCGCCGGCGCGAATGGAGTACAAAGGCTTTACGCTCAATCTTATCGACACCCCCGGGCACGTCGACTTTACTTACGAAGTTTCGCGCTCACTCGCCGCTGTCGAGGGCACGATTCTTTTGGTTGATGCTACCCAAGGTGTTCAGGCTCAAACTGTCGGTAATTTGTTTTTTGCAATCGAACAAAATCTGACAATTATTCCGGTCTTAAATAAAATCGATTTGGCGGCGGCCAATGTAGAGAAATGTGTCGAAGAACTTGTCCAACTCATTGGTTGTAAACCCGAAGAGATTTTGAAAGTCAGCGGTAAAACCGGTGAGGGCGTTCCGGAACTTTTAGACGAAATTATCGCCAAGATTCCGTCGCCGGCCGGAAAAGAAGATGAAGCCGCTCGGGGTTTGGTTTTTGATTCCAAGTTTGATGATTATCGAGGTGTGGTGGCTTACGTTCGCGTGATCGACGGCACTTTTCGGGCCGGCGATAAATTGCAATTAATGGCTTCGATGGCCGAAGAAGAAATTTTGGAAGTCGGTTCACTCGGCGTCGGTGGTTATCATAAATTACCCGAGCTCGAAACCGGACAAATTGGTTACGTGGTTACCGGTCTTAAAGATATTTTGTCCTGCCGTGTTGGTGATACCATGACTATTGCCAACCGTCGAGCGACTCAAGCTCTCCCCGGCTACAAAGAAGTTCGTCCCATGGTTTTTGCTGGAATCTTTCCGCTCGACGGCGCCGAGTTCGCTCGCCTGCGCGAGGCCATGGAAAAACTCAAGTTGAACGACGCCGCTTTGATTTTTGAACCCGAACATTCTCCGGCTGTTGGCTACGGTTTTCGTTGCGGTTTACTCGGCCTTCTGCACCTCGAAATTGTTAAAGAGCGTTTGGAACGCGAATACAACATTGAGGTTTTGGTAACCACACCTTCGGTGGCTTATTGGGTAACCAAAAATAATAACGAGAGAATTTTGGTTAAGAGTCCGCTCGAGTTGCCTGACCCCTCGCACATAAAGAATATCGAAGAACCTTGGGTACGCGCCGATATCGTTACGCCAAAAGATTACATTGGCGCGGTTATGTCTTTGGCTCAAGAGAAACGTGGCATTTATCGTAATACCGAATTTTTATCCGAGAGCCGAGCAATTCTTCATTACGAAATTCCATTAGCTATGATTATTGTCGATTTTTATGATCGCTTAAAATCCGTCACTTCGGGTTACGCCTCGCTCAACTACGAACTCGACAACTACCGCAATGCCGACGTCGTCCGTCTAGACATCTACGTCGCCGAAGAACGCGAAGACGCCTTCGCAACTTTGGTTTACAGCGATGAAGTCGAACGCGTCGGTCGGGCTATTGTCGAAAAACTCAAAGATTCGATTCCCAAACAATGGTTTGTCATCAAACTCCAAGCCGCGGTTGGTGGAAAAATTTTAGCTTCCGAGCGCATTAGTGCGTTTCGCAAAGATGTCACTGCCAAACTCTACGGCGGTGATGTAACTCGAAAACGCAAGTTGCTCGAAAAGCAGAAGAAAGGCAAAGCCAAGATGGCAGCTATGGGTAAGGGAAGTGTTGAAATTCCGTCGGATGTTTATTTGAAGGTGTTTAAGAGATAAATTATGCCAGAAAAGTTTTCCCCAAGAGAGTCCGGGGTGAATAGAGTTGTCGGGGTTTCTTCGGAAGAAGAAAATGGGGTTTTAGATGTTTTTGCAAAAATGTTTAACGAAGAATCGGTTGGTGAGTTTGAAGCCGAAAAAAGTCCGGAAGTTTTGAAGCTGATTGAAGATTTAAATATAAATCTACGCGTTTTTTTAAAACCGCCATGCCGGTTAATAAATTGGTTTTGTTTTTAAGAGAGAATGGGGTAAAAGTTTAGGAATGTTTTGTTTGGTTGCCTGTTTTTGGGATATTGTTTTTTTGAAAAAAATGTGCTAAAATTGATAGGTAAAAAGTTTGAATAATACCTATAAATTAAGTCAAACCCCTGCTGCACTGAAACAAATATTAAATATTTTCCTTTTAATTATTCAACCAATTGAATTTTTGTAACGATCAAACAACGGTAGGATAGCAATTGTTATCCACCTGCCGAATTGCGATCAAATACCTATACGCCCTTAATTAGCTGGGGCAAATA
>DOJV01000007.1 GCA_003511125.1 Candidatus Uhrbacteria bacterium | reverse complement strand
AACAAAGCCACTCAAATCTGGTAAAACTAAATCAGATCTTTTAATTATTTTTTTTGAATCCATAAGTCGTTGATTCGTGAATTCGTGTAAAAATTCGTAATTCGTAACCCTATTAAAAAATAGTTCTCTCCTTCGAATCCTTAATAAAAGCAAACGCCTCCTCTGCCGTATCAACAACCCGATAAAGCTTTGTGTCGATCTCACTGATCGCGCCGTACTTTTCGCAAACAACTTTCTGGACCCAGTCAAATAATGGCGTCCAAAAATCGCGACCAACGCAAACCATCGGCACTTTTTGAGCTTTGCCGGTTTGAATTAAAACAACCATTTCCATAAATTCATCTAAGGTTCCGAAACCGCCGGGAAAAAACACATAAGCCTGAGCCGAAGCCGCCATCATAACCTTGCGAGTGAAAAAATAATGGAACGCTCGACCGGTTTTTACATAAGGGTTGGTTCGCTGTTCCAAGGGTAATTGTATATTCAAACCAATCGATTCTCCACCCTCTTCAAAAGCCCCTTTATTTCCAGCCTCCATAATCCCCGGACCGCCGCCGGTGATAACCGTAAACTTATTTTTGGCCAAAAGTCGCCCGAGTTTGACGGCTTCTTTATACCAACGATCACTTTCGTGTGTTCGAGCCGAACCAAAAATCGTCACCTCGCGGCTGGTTTCGGAAAGAAATTGGAAACCTTCGACAAACTCGGCCATGATCCGAAAAATCCGCCAAGTTATTTCTGACATGCCCGGTACGGCCGGTTCGTTATGAAGACTCGGAAAACGGCAATTGCCGTTTTTGCAGATTTTTTTTTGTGTTTTCATATGATTTTAAATTTTCAAATATTGATGAAGAATTTTATCGGTTTGATCTGCCACATCAGGAAACGGTCCCGAGCCGTCTATTATCGTGTGCGCCGCGGAACGATATGGCACGGAAAATTCTCTGGCAGAAGGCGCCGCGACTCGCCAGTGATATTCAACATCATAATCCGGCTGACGAAGTAAGCGACGGCGCAATGCTTCTTCCTCGGAAACTTCTAACCAAAGACGAAGATCAAACAACTCGCGAATACGTTTATCGGAAAACAACATCAATCCCTCAACAAAAATTATCGGAGCCGGATCATAAATTGTTCGCCCGACGCGTTTATTTTCTTTTCGACTATAAAGCGGCAACCAAATTTCATTTCCCTGCTTCAACTCGCAAAGGGCCTCGTAGGCCTGGTCCAAATGCAAACTCTCGGGCAAATCCCAATGCGCTCGTTCGCCGATTTTTGGACACTCGAATTCATCTTTATAATAAGCGTCGAAACGAAAACGTTTGATTCCCCCTTGCCTTTCAAGATGCTCGACCAAAGTCGATTTGCCAGCACCGGAAATTCCGGATAAACCGATAAGGAATGGGGTCATATTTTTTATTTCCTCCGATATTTTCCAATGAGTTCTGCTTTATCCAACATCTTCTGTTCAACAACAGCAACAAAATTTTCTTTTGTAATATTTTCAAGCCGTTCAGTGTTCAAAGCGTAAAGAGTAAAAACGTACTTGTGAGTTCCCTTCATTGGACAAGGCCCGCCCCAACCACGGCCGCCGAAATCATTTTTTAAATCATCGCCGCCGGTTTTACCACCTTGCGAAAAATCGCGTTTGTCTGCCGGAATGTTCACCACCAACCAATGCAAAAAATTTCCGGACGGCGAATCAGGATCAAAACAGGATAGGGCAAAACTTTTTGTACCACCGGGAACTTCGCTCCACTCGAGATGAGGAGAGACATTGGCGCCATCGCAGGTGTGGAGAGCTGGGATGGCGCCGTTGGGTTTGATGTCAACGCTTTGAAGAATCATACGCGGATATTATATCAGGGGTTAGGGGATAGGGGATAGGGATGGTTGGGGATTGTTTTAAATAAAAACGTGGCCGTAAGGCACACGTGTAGAGAAAGAACAGTTATTCTACCAAACGAAGTAGACAACCAAGGCATTTGTATTCCATGCGAGAATCCAGGTCGAGCTTGCCATTTTCACGAAGTCGATAACGCTCGAAATACCACCCGCTCCCAAAATGCATCTTTAAAACGCACATGTCAGGACCATTGCGCCACCGAGGGAAGACAAAGATAACGCATCCCTGCATCCCCGCAGGAATACTGGCCTGGTTGGTGTGAAGGAACCTGCCAGTCTCTTCGTCTGTTCCCGGAAAGGCGGAACCAGCACAAGAGACAGTCTCGCCATCTCCGATCCGAACGGCACCATCTCGATCGAAATAGATGCACTCGAATCTCCGATCGCCGACAGCAATCTATTTCGGCAAATCCTCCAACAGCAGAAAGTCGCAGAGTCTGCAGATACGCCAGAAATTGTCAGTTCTGAACAAAAACCAGAAACGAAACTCACCAATTTCATCACGAAGCCTCGACACAAGAGCAGAGACAGACAACACCTTGTTCCTCCAGTTCTTTGACAGTTGTTCGAGATAACCAACCAAAAACCACAAGAAACAAAGACAAAAGTCAATACAAACGAAAAACACCGCCCACGGGATGGGGCGGTGTGTTGAGGCGAGAGGTGGTTTGGGGGGGGGCTGCTAGTTGCCGCCGCCCCATTCTTCGTGCCCGTCGTCGTCACCATTGCGCCAGATCATGATCATCTGGACAATGGTGAGGAGGTGGGAGTAGCGACACCGATCCAGGAACCCACAACTGTAATCGCGGGTGATGGTCGTGTACCACTTGACGGGGTTGGTTCCAAAGAAGATGAAGAGCGGCGCCCGCCACCAGCCCTGCACCTGCTTCCGCCTCGCAAGGAAGAAGACCACGAAGGGCAGGATGAACAGGTGGAAGGCGACGACACTTGCCGAGGCCAGGCCGATTGTCTTCAGCACCTGCAGGTGGAAGAAGGCGGCGAGCACCCAGGCGAGCCCAGCTGTCAACACGGTATCGACGATCGTGTTGCAGATGTGCCGCCAGCGGACATCGCTTTCGTAGCTGTAATCATCCATCGCTCGCCGATACACACCATCACCCTCGGCCCGCAGCTTCTTCTCGAGCCGCTGGTTGGCCCGGTCCATGAAGGGCCAGGCGAACCAGAGGGCGGCGGCGAGGATGAAGAGACCGGCAGCGACAGACATGATGATCGGAAACATGAACACCTCACGAATTCTCTCCTCACCAACGCGGCGAGGAAGAAGGTGGAAAATCGCGACCTTCTTTTAAATTTCTGACTAAAAAAACCTAAAAGAAAGTCGTGAATTTTACTGCTTAGAGTAGCGTGTTTTTAAGGTTTTGTCAAGGATCGCTGGCAAGTTAAACAAAAAACCTAAATTTCTCCAAAACCTCAAAAAGTTATAAAATCAAAGCAAGATTATGAATCTGAAAATTATTTTTAGTATTTTATCTTCTGTTTGTGCTCTGTCGGCCCACATACCATACCTATGGAGCACGTTTTTTGGCCGCGTCCGGCCGCATGCTTTTACTTGGCTTATTTGGACTATTACCACCGCGGTGGCCACGGCCGGTGCCTGGAAAGGCGGCGGCGGAGTTGGAGCAATCTCACCGACGATTTCGGTTTTTTGATTGTTAAAATAATTTAAAAATAGGTATAATCTAGAGGATAAAATTTAAACCTTTTAAGTATGCCAGAACAACCGAGAACATACGGTGAAAAATGGGAAAAAATGTACGATGAACTAGAAGCAGGAGCCGTCTCCAGAGAAACTCTCGATCCAGCCGGTAAACCACTGGCTACCCGCCGAACTTTTGGCCGAATTAAAAAACGCGTAACTGGAATTTTGGGCGAAAGCGCGAATGATGTTGTTCCTACCGAAGAATCAATGATTTTTTCCGCGGCCAGAGATACGGTTCTTGAATATTTTCAAAGCGTTTCCGAGGCCCTGAAAGCAGGAAAAATGAACCCACAATTTTTGGAAGATTTGCGTCCTTACATTGACGACGCCGCCGAGGCCACCGGGCTCCAAGGCAAAAAGTTAGAAAAATTAAAAAAAGATTTGAATGAAGAAGAAAAAATAAGCGCCGAGCTAAAACGAATTATCGAAATTTCAAAATCGAAAATTGACGAAACTGTTTCCAGCAGAATCAGATCGTTTTTAAAATCCCTTAATGAAGAAATGGACAACGGTTTGGTACTCTATACTGCAGAGGAAAAAATTCAAGAACCCCTAATCAGAATAATCCAAGGTGTCTGCAAAGACAGCGTTGTTTGTGACCAAGAATTTATCAGCAAAATGATCGTAAATTTAAAACACGAAGTCAACAAAATAATCGAGCGCGGCCAACGAATGACTTTTGAAAAAACTTGGGAAGACACCATTGAAACCACCCCACTTGATGATATCGAAAATTTTTTAAAAAAAATAAGAAAAAACCTAAGCCGGGAAAGCGAACAGGAATCCGAAGCTTTCTTAAAATTGTTGGAACAAAAATTAATCGAAAGTTCAACTTTGGTTCGTGTAGCCGAAGCTCTGGTTAAAACAATAAAAAATCAGGAGGTGGCTGAATGGTTAGCAGAGTTGTTAGATCCTAAAGGCACCGAAGACATTTTTAAGGAATTAAATAGACAGAAACAAATTATCGAGTTGGTTTTTCCGGAAGCTCAACAAAAAACTCTTAACTGGTTGGTAGAAAAAATCAACGAAAGATTTCCGGAAAACGCGCGAAAAAAAATGGCCGAAGAGATCCTGAAACGAACAGATGAGGCCGGTGAAAAAATCGCTGTCGCGGATTCTCTAGAAATCACCAGGCAAAACAAACAAGAATTTAGACGCTTAAAATATGTTGGTGGGAATTTTACATCAACCGAATCTCTTTCTCATTTTAAACAGCTAAAATATGTCGGTGGTTTTGTAAAACTTACCTGCCAGACCCAAAACATTGGCGGTTTAGAGTATGTCGGTGGTTTTTTGGATCTTGATAAAAGCAGACAACTGAAAAGTCTCAATCGTCTAAGATTCGTTGGTGGAAGCCTGGATCTTCCGATGTCGCTTGAAGACCTTGGAAGCTTGCAACATGTCGGCGGTAATTTATCAATAAGAGGCTCCGACCTAAAAGACTTGGGTCGATTACAAAAAGTAGAAGGTAAAATTTATTGCCACTTTATCGACGACGGACTCAGGGATAAATTAATCCAAAAATTTGGCCGGGAAAAAATAGAAATTTATAATCCAAGATTTTAAAAGTCCTAAACTGTTCAACCAAATAAAATCCGAGCCATAAAAAAGTCGGCTCGGATTTTGTATTTTTTTAAATTTTTCCTTCCACCCCGGCCACCAACTCCCCCAACCCGCTCCCCGCGTGAGCCGAGACAAAGACCGGACTAAACTCTTTATATTTTTTACTCAATGCCGCGCGTTTTAATTTTGGAACCAAATCGATTTTATTAAAAACATAAATCTTTGGCGTTTCCGATAAACCGAGTTCAGACAAAATATCCTCGACTGTTTTGATTTTCAAACTCATCATCGGATCAGCAACATCAATAACATGAAGCAAAAGATCTGATTCAATAGCCTCGGATAAAGTCGATTGAAAAGCGCGAAGCAACTCTGGCGGTAAATTTTTGATAAAACCAATGGTGTCTGAAACCAAAACTTTTTCTCGGCGCTTTGGCAAATACAGCTCGCCGACACGGGTGTCGAGAGTGGCGAAAAGTTGGTTGGCGACATATTCACGCCGACCGGTCAATGCGTTTAGCAAAGAGGTTTTACCGGCGTTCGTGTAACCGACTACAGAAACCGTCTTCAAACCGCGGCGACGACGATCTTGGCGATGACCGGCGCGGACAGTTTCATATTGCTCGAGATCTTTTTTTATTTTGCGCTCGCGTTCTTTTAGGTGACGCTTCATGCGTTCGGTGTTGGTTTCGCCAATCCCGCTGGTGCCGATGCCGCCGCCCTGGCGCGAGAGTTCGAGACCCATGCCGAAGATGCGCGGGCCCATGTGACGAATGCCGGCCAACTCAATCTCGAGCCGCGCTTCGGTGGTTTGAGCGTGCTTGGCGAAAATTTTTAAAATTAAATCCAGCCGATCCCAAACTTCGATGCCGGCGGGTTTCAGAATTTCTTGAAGTTCATAAATTTGTTTTGGTTTAAGGCGATCATTGACGATCATGAGTTTGGCCCCGAGTTCTCTGCCTTCATCTCGCAATGCCTCGGCCTTGCCCGGACCAATAAAAGTTCGCGGGTGTGGAGTAAAACGGCGTTGGTATTCTTTGACCACAACGATTCCGCCATAAGTGTTAACGAGTTCTTCGAGTTCCAAAAGACGCTCGATACTATCTTTAGCGTTTTGGCGAGGGGTGATGATGTCGATGAGGATGGCTTTTTTGAGAGGCTGAGGGGGCATAAGGGGCGGAAGGGAGAAAGAGGAATGAGGTGACTAGAGGAATGATAACATAAAAACGACTTTTTAGTCGTTTTGGATACTTCTGGGAATAGGTGTCGATCGACACTTATTCCCCGAAGTCGGGTTCGCAGTTTATTCGTTAAACTAAAATAAAAATCTGGGCTTTTCCCCGCCGCTTTGCTGCAATTCTGCTTTAATAAAATCCTGATACCTGACAACTCTGCTGTCAAAAGATTTATTTAGGGAGCAAAAAAAACAACCTAACAGCACAAAACGGCCGAATGGCCGTTTTGGACTTCGGGGAATAGGTGTCGATCGACACCTATTCCCCGAAGTCCAACCCCTTGTTTGCCAAACCAAAACCGAAGAACGAAATAACTCAATAACACAAAATCAGCCGATCGGCTGATTTTTTACTTCTACGAATAACAGGTGATCGCCGCTATTCGTAGAAATCCTTTTTTTGAAAACAGAATTTCTCACTCCAAAACCTACTCCTTTAACAAATTCCTCTTCCCACTCCCATCCGGATTATCCAAATAATACGGCACAGCCAAACCCAATCCGCGAACAATCTCCCGCCCTTTCTCAATCGAAACCCGAAAATGACCAATACCTTTAGCGACATCAAGCTGATGAATGGCATGCTGTTCAATCCCGATCTCACCGAGCTTTTCGATCAACTCGCGCAAAATTTCAGTCGAATCGTTAACGCCGCGCAAAAGAACACTTTGGTTTTCAACCCTCAAATCGACTGACAAAAGTTTTTTTAGAACCTCAAAGTTTTCAGGAGCCAACTCTCGCGGATGATTGAAATGGGTAATTACTCTAACCTCAAACCTGGACAACAACTCGATAAGCTCGGATGTAAAACGAGACGGCAAGTTGGCCGGAACTCGAGTATGAACACGAATATTTTTTCCGACCGAGCGAATTAATTCAAACCATTCGTACAGCTGAGTGTCCGACAAAAGCAAAGGTTCTCCGCCGCTCAAAATAACTTCTTTGATTTCAGAATGAGTGATCAAATACTCGCGAATCCGCTCGCGATCCTCGGCCGTCGGCCCGGGCGTGGCGCAGCCAGTACGATCGCGGCGAAAACAATAGCGACAGTATTGCGGGCAAACAAAAGAAACTTGAATCAAAACACGATCTTCGTATTTGCGAGCAACGAACGGAATAGGTGAACACATTTTGTCGCCAATAGGATCGTCGAGCTCGTCATCGGCAATCATCAATTCTTGCTCGTTTGGCACTGACATTAAAAAGAGCGGATCGTTCGGATTATTCCAATCGATCAACTTGGCAGTGTGCGGAGTAATCGACATTCGCGCTCGCGCCACCACTTCAAAAAGCGGCGAGCTCTCGCTCACCGGAAAAAATTTTCGCAAGTCCTCGATCGAACGAATCGAAGCTGTTAATTCTTCTTGCCATTTTTCCATATTTATCAGGCGACTGCCTGAAATAAAATCATCGGCATTATAGCCGATGACTTGATTTTGATCAAGGTTATTCTATCATCTCCGCCAAATTTCGAGCGTTGATGGCCGTAAAAATCTCCGGATGGTTTTTGACATAAATCAGACACTCTTCGTAGCGCAACCACTGCTCGGCCTGCTCGGCGTCGGTTTTTACTTTAACCCCAATCATGGCTTTGGATAAATCATACGGCGGACTTAAAAAATCCTCGTCTTTTTTATTAGGAGCGTAAACCGACCCCCAAGGCGTGCCCGAAGTGTAAAAATTATTTTCGTGCCACTTTAAATTCAAAAAAACCGGTCGAGTTTCGGATAATTCATCTAAAGCTTCGACTAAAATTTGTTCGCCTGATTTTCGACTTTTATTTTCGTAAACTTTCACCTCTAAATCTTCAGGACGCATCCACAAACTATTTTCTTGATCCTGCCAACCAGTCGTGCCTGCGTGGGTCACAGAAAAAATCGCTCCTTTGTCTTTATAAATTTTGGCCAGTAACGGTATAACTTTTGGACTGCCGGTAACCGCGGCAACATAGGGCGGATAACCAAACAAATCTTTGAGTAATTGATAACCGCCGGGCTCATTAGTCGGTTGGCCGGTAACTAAATCTATTTTGTGTTCCTCATAATTTAACAATAAATTATTCAGTTCGCTCTGATTCATCTCATCCAAACCTAACCAGTCGTAATCCCAAAAATATGGATACGGCGGACGCAAATGATAAGAAACAGCGACATAAGAAGAATTTTTTAGACGCTCGATAAGTTCTGGTGATTGATCTTGAAAAATTTGTGTAACTTGATCATCAAGATAAATGTCAACCGGTATTTGATATTCTTCGTGCAGATCAACAACTTTATTCAAAACCACCATGCTTTCTTCTGGATTGGTCCAATCGTGAGTATTGATGATAAAGGCTGTATAAACAGTTTTGTCGAGCGTTTTAACTTCAGCGGAAGGAGTGCTAAGCGAAAAGGTTTGGCAGCCAAAACCAAAAACAGATAAGCTGAAAATTAACACCGACAAACCAAAAAAGATTTTCATAATACTAAAATCCAAGAATTCCCCGAACCCAAACTCTTAATGCTCGAGCGCTTGTCGAAGACAACACTGTAGAAGCAACGACTGTTCCGTTATAGCCATTAACAATCGCAGCTGTTGTTCCTCGCACAACCGTTAAATAAGCCGAACCTCCCCACGAAGCCGCGCGAGGAGTAGTGGATGAGGAAGACAAAACTGAATATTGATAAATCGAATTGTCGCCATAAGTGACATAAATTTGACCGGAACGCAGGGCTGAGACAGATAAAATATTACGACCATAAGCCGAAGTATCGGCGGCCGACAAGGTCGAATAATAAGGATGCGCTCCGTTTTCGGTCAATGTGTTTCGTTCATCGATCCGGCCATCGCCATCGTTATCAACATGATCGCCAAAAATTTCCACTCCGGCGTTGGGAATCGCGTCGTTGGTGTCGTTTGCGTTTAAGACATAACCGACCGGCGCGGTTTCGGCACACAAAATTGTCGAGGCACTAACACCAAGGCCATCGCCGTCAGCATCGCGATAAAAAGAGTTGAACAAATGGGCCGCCGGATTTGTGTCATCGCAATCGGCTATGGAATCATAGCCATCACCATCAGAATCGATCACTGCCGGCGCAGTCGAAACCGGACAAGCGACCGGATAACCGCTGTAAAGAAAAATTCTTCCGCCATCATCGCTAATCAAAACGTCGGCGGTTCCGTCCGGACAAGAACTGTGTATGGCAATTCCCTCCTCGGCATAGCCAAACAGATCGTAGGAAGCTTGAAGAGAATATGTGTTCAAGTCATATTCTTCCAAAAGATTCAAACCATCGTAAACAGCATAAAGCGTTCCGGTATTCCAATCATAAGTAAGTCCGGACAAATCACTGTAGCCGCTGGTCGTGTGAAGTTCGTACAAATAAGTCGAAAGATTGCCGGGAGCCGGCTCGTAAATAAACATGTCGCCGTCATATTGCCAGCCGGCGACAAAGACGCCGCCCATGGCCGTGGTTCCGAACGGATGATTTCCGTCAGGCACAAAAGTCAGACCCTCAAGACCCAAACCGCCGCTCTGATAAATATGATCAGCAAAGCTGTACTCTTCACCATTCAAACTTCCGGAAGACAAATCAAAACCCTTCGCGCTACTCGAAGTTTCGTCAGCTAAATAAACAACCGAACTGGCCGAATCAATAAAAGTAATGTCCTCCAGATCTCCGCCCACCCACCAATAATTCACAACTGAACCGGACGAAGTTATTTCCGCGAGATCGCCATCGTCACCAACCACAAGCCAAGTCCCACGTCCCGGATGCCAAACCGCGCCACTTGGTTCAAAGCCGGAGTTATACACTAGGACGCCGGCGCTGATATTGGTTCCAACAGCATCCGAGGCCGGCCAAGACGAAAAGGCCGAAGCTGGGGCGACAATTAGCCAAGAAATTAAAAAAGCAAAAATTATTTTTTTCATACGCTTTTAGTTTAGCAAAAAAGTGAAAAAAACAAAATAAAAAAACTCGTTCCCGCGCCGTATGCGCTGAGAACGAGTTGACGAAGAGTGGGGTCGCTATCCCCGCGTCCGCCTCCGGTCGCGCTCCCTGGCCTCGCGGCGCTCCCTATCGATCCGCATGGACCGCTCGCGGTATACCGGATCGGTCCGCATCTTGTAGGCGTCGACGATGGCGACGAGCATGAAGAGCAGAGCGAGCACGACGAGGATGAAAAAGAGGACCCTCCCGGCACCCTCGCAACCGGTCGAGTCCACATGTTGGCCACCATCGGCCAGCGCAGTGGTTGAGAGAAGGAGGATGGGGAGGAGAGAGAGCTTCTTCACGGAACACTCCTTGCCGGTGCCGCAAGACGCGACCAGCCGGCGATCGGATCGGTGTAGGAACCTTGATCAACGAACCATTCGTCGCCAAGGTGTCGAAGCGGAAGGTTGTCCTTCCAGATGTCTCGCCTCAACACCCAATCGGTGAAGGCGACAGAATTCTGCTGAATGAAGGTGATCGACCCTTCGGCCTCATTCACCTTCACCACAACAGCCACATGTCCGATCGAACCATCTTGCAGGCCGCCGTCGAACACTAGGATGTCATGAATGGCCGGCGCGGTGGTACCGCCGTTTGGGTAAGCGACGAGTCCTTTCTCGTCCGCGCCCCAAAAGTAGGACTCCGCGTGTCCGGTACGGCTCATGTTTCGGTGTTCGAGAACTTGTGTGTAGTAACGGTTGATCAGCTCCACACACTCGAACTCAAGACCGAACTTTCCGCGAAACGAACCGTTCCAACCATAGGCATGGACAGTCACGCCGTTTTCCGTACCCAGAATTTCACCATGGGCCGGAACGGCAAAGACAAACTTCCAGCCGGCGCCAAGCCGCCAAGCGACCCGACCGGCGACCGTCACAAGGACGACCGCCAGCCAAATCAGAAAAGCTCGCTTGAAAAGGCGCCTCATTGTGTCACCTCCATCTCGACGAACTTGGTCGGGTACGGATCATATCCGTTACGCCAGCGATAGAGCAGACTCTTTTCCACCAGCGTGTCCGCTCGTTGAAAAAAGCTGTGCCACCGATCAGGCGCGTACCACGGCCGCGACGGGAAAACCAGGAACCGCCGGAGCGATGTCCACGGCCACACACGCTGTTCGAAAGCCACTTCGCGCGTGGTTACCGGAAGGCGGAAATCTTTCTTCACAAGTCCGCCACGCCGGCCTTCAGTTCTGGTCTTTTCATGAACCTCGGCGACCCACACCGGCTTCAGATCACCTCGGACAAAAACTTCGTCAAGGGTTTCCAGCCGCAACGGGTAAACGCCGTCGCCCATGTCAATGAAGTGGATGACGCGCCCGCGAATCAAGAGCGCGACATGGGAATTGATGTCGGCCCGGTCGGCCGTAATCTTTTCCCAATAAGAGGTGTGCTCCCACAAGAGCCCCAGCACATAGACCTTGTTTGGATCATAAGCTTGGGTTGTGACCTCTTGGACGAGCGCGACCCGCATCTCCGGCGCGAGACTCCCGTCGGCCGCAAACCTTTCGGTCGCGTCCCAAACGGTCGTCAATTTGCGCGCGTTGCTGACGCAAGTCGAGCAAGCGCGCTTGGTACGCAATTCCCACGCGCTGGCGTGAACGAGTTTGATCCCCGTGAACAGCGCGACGTACTTTACCACAACAGCCGAACACATGTGCCGATCGTGTTCCCACCAAGGCAGGACACGCGGCAACTTTCCGGTGCGCAGACCGTAGTTGAGCAAGGCCGACCGATCTTCCGCAGTCAGTTTGTCAGCCATACTCCAAAAAGTCATCTCCTCGGCTCGAGCTTCGGCCGCCATTTGCGGATAGGTCGAGTGCATCCATTTGATCGCGCTCACGAAGAACGCGACAATCAAGACACACAAGACGAAAAACGGAATCTTTGCCCGGCGCACAGCCCGCGCCAGACGAAATAAAATGAAACGCATCTCGTCCTCCGACGGGTTGTTTTAGTGAGGTAATCCACACAGGAATTACGACTTAAAATACCACAAAATTAAACCTTTGTCAATGGACAAGTTGAGGTATATTCTTTCTTTTTTTCCTAAAATAAGGCACAATATCAACATTATGACCCCAACCCGCCGCGAAAAATTCTCCAAACTCTTTCCAAACCAACCCAAATTCCGCTGGAAACAAATCGAGTCGGCTTTGTTTCAGGAAAAAAATCACAGCTGGGACGATGTCAGTTCCCTACCCATCCCCATACGCGAAAAACTGGCCGAGGAGCTTCCTTGGTTATCGCTTAAACGCGTGACCGAGGTTGGCGAGGCTGATGGTTCGGTTCGCAAAGTTTTGCTCGAGGCCGAAGATGGCGCGCGAATCGAATCGGTTTTGATGCAAAACAAATCAGGAAAATATTCGGTCTGTGTCTCGACACAAGTCGGCTGCGCCATGGGCTGCTCTTTTTGTTCGACCGGAAAACTCGGACTAAAACGAAATCTCTCGGCTGATGAAATTGTTGATCAACTTCGCTATTGGTCGCTATCACAAACACCAATTTCGATTCCTGAACCAAATGGTGACACAGAAAGAAAAGAAATCATTACAAATATTGTTTTGATGGGGATGGGTGAGCCGATGAATAATTATGAAAGCGTTCGTGAAGCCCTCAACTCAATTTTAACAAACACAGGAATCGGTCCAACCCACATCACTGTATCTTCGGCCGGAGTACTGCCGCGTCTGAATAAAATTTTGGACGACAAAGAATGGCCGCCGGTTTGCATAGCTATTTCGCTCCACAGCGCTGATCCTATCATCAGAAAAAAAATCATGCCTTCGTCTGGTCCGAATTTTTTGCCAGAGCTGGCCGAGTGGGCCGAGGCTTATTTGAAACTTTTCGGAAACCGCAGTCACTATTTAACCTTCGAATACATTATGCTGGACGGAGTAAACGACAGCGCCGAAGACGCTAAAAAACTTGCGGCATACACAAAACCGCTCAGCAGAGCTAAAATAAATTTAATCGCCTACAATGACGCGGCCGGACAATTCAAACCAAGCTCTCCGGAAAAAATTCAGGCCTTCATGAACATTATTTTGGCCGCCGGAGTTGATGTCACCCGCCGCCAATCGCTCGGCGGAGCGATTCAGGCGGCATGCGGACAGTTGGCGGCCGGGGAACGAGATTAAGCCTCTAAGGAGCCTGCAGGCTCCGGTAAGGCACACGAAAACGAACCACCACCACCACCACCACCACCTTACCGAGGCCTTCAGGCCTCCTAGCCCACCCAACATCTCATATGTCTAAATTCTTCGTCAACCACACCTGGTATTTCCTGACGACTTCAACTGTAAATCACCATCCTTTTTTACTCGAGCCACAGGAAAAAAAGATTGTCGTAGAACGAATTCAAAACACCTGTAAAAAACTCGAAATTGAAAAATACTATTTCAGTGTCATGAGTAATCATTATCATCTGCTGGCCTATTTTGACGATGGTAGAAAAATTCCCAAACTCATGAATCTTGTAAACGGTGGCTCCTCCTTCTTATTAATGAAAGGGCTCAACCGAAAAGGCATAACAATTTGGGACGACTATCACATGCGTATACCAAAAAACGAAAGAGCTCTGATGATGATAAAAGGTTATGTCGTAGGAAATCCGATCAAACATTTGGAAGTCAAAAACTTCGATCAATTAAAAGCCTATCCTTTTTCAAGTTTTTCTAAAGTTATTGAGGAAGAAAACCAAGAAACCGCGGAAGCTATGGTCAAAACAGTAATCACCGGACCAATTTATCCTTTTTGTAAAGAAATTTAACAAAATAATTTTCTTACAAAAACAAAAATCTGCTATAATCTAAACTAGCAACTGACGGTTGCTGGTTTATGAACATCAAAAAACTAAAAAACTTTTTTAAAATCTTCGGCCCGGGTTTTATTACCGGCGCTTCGGACGACGACCCTTCGGGTGTGGCCACCTGCGCTCAGGCTGGAGCGCGCTTTGGTTATTCCCTGCTTTGGATGCCACTCTTCATCGTTCCTTTCATGATTGCCATTCAAGAAATGTGCGGGCGTATTGGTTTGGTTAAAGGGCGGGGTTTAGGCGCAGTTATTAAAAAAAGATACGGCAAAAGAATTCTTTTGCCGATTGTCGGCCTTCTGCTGATCGCCAATATAATTAACATCGGCGCCAACCTCGGAGCCATGGCCGCTTCGATCAGACTGATTATTGATTTACCTTTCGCGGTTGTAATTATCGGTATGACTTTAATTACAATTTTTTTGGAAGTTTTTGTCAGCTATAAAAACTACGCCAAATATCTGACCTTCCTGGCCCTGTCTCTTTTTGCTTATGTGGCAGTGGTTTTCATGATCAAACAAGATTGGAGCCAAATTGCTTACTCAACTTTTATTCCTCACTTTCAAAACTCCGACGACTATCTTATGAGCATTGTGGCTCTACTTGGCACCACCATCTCACCCTACTTATTTTTCTGGCAAGCCAGCGAAGAAGTCGAAGAAGAAGTCGAAACAAAAAAAATCAAAAACATGGGTGTTGGCAAACCTTTGATTAACGACACAGATATTCGCCGTATGCGTATCGACACTGTAATCGGCATGCTTTTTTCCAACCTGATCATGTTTTTTATTATCATCACCGCAGCTTCAACATTATTCCGCAACGGGATTTTTAATATCGAAACCGCAGAACAAGCGGCTTTGGCCCTGCAACCGCTTGGCGGTGAGCTGGCTTTAACACTTTTTGTTTTTGGCATCATTGGTATCGGCCTTTTGTCAGTGCCAATTTTAGCCGGCTCGGCTTCTTACGCCGTTACCGAACTCTTGGGTTGGAAATCAGGGCTCTACCGAAAATTCAAAGCCGCTCACGGTTTTTACGCCGTCATCGCCATTGCCACCCTGCTCGGACTCTTGGTAAACTTTTCCGGTATCAAATCTTTCACCATGTTGTTTTACTCGGCTGTGGTCAATGGTTTAGTCTCGCCTTTTTTAATGATTGTGATTGTCCTTTTGGCGGCCGACAAAAAAACCATGGGAAAATTTACCAGTTCAAAATTATTGAATATTCTCGGCTGGACGATTACGGTAATTATGAGTTTGGCGGCAATTATGTTAATTTGGGGGTGGTTGAATTAATAAATTCAATTTTGTCGTTCACCTCTCCCCGGCCGTCGCTTGAGGCAAGCTATGGCCGGCACGGCCGGCCGTCGCTTGAGGCAAGCTATGGCCGGCACGGCAATCCCTCTCTGGAAGGAGAGGGATAACACAACTATTCGCGTTTCCTCTCCTTCGGAGAGGACCTTGGAGAGGTGAATTAAAAAAACGCCTAAAAAAAATATGTCTGGTGAACACCAAGAAAATACAAAAATTCTATCAGATAAAATCGAAACAAAAAAACACTTCGCGTTGAACACCGAAGCGTTTTTTTATTTCAAAGAGATTGCTTCGACAAGGTAACTTTTTTACCAACCGAAACGGCGCCAATTTTCTTTACCTAAAAAATCAAAATGTTTTTGTAGACAACGAACAGAGGCGGTGTCGTCGGCCGTGGCTTGACCGTTGGCCACTCGCGACATGCACAAAGCCGACAAAGACATTACCCGAATGCTGGCCTGACGATCTTCGTCGGTTCGGAGCAAAGAAAGTTTGGAATGAAAATTATTATAAGTTTCTTTTTGAGCGTAATCGTATTCACCGAGCAGAAAGTCGAAAAATTTTTGCCAGTGAGTTTGATTGTCGTTGGGTTCTTCTGATAACTGTTTCAAATAAGTTGGCAAAAAAGCATCGCGAACTTGACGCCAAAAAACCCGGCGCTCGCCCGGCAGGAAAGGAATCGTTTCGTCGAGGCTAGTGTAAACCATAAGTAAGCAAGCGCCGACCAGCTCTTGAAAAATTCGCGCCTCCTCGGCGTTTTTTTCGCCAAGCGGATCGACATATTTTTTCCACTCCGGATCAACCAAAATTTTGCCGACCACGGAAATGGCCAAATTAACGGCCTCGCCAGCCACTTCTTCAGGTGCGATTCTTTCGGTCAACCGAAGTCTTCGGCCAGTGCGACGATGCAAAAAGGTAGAAATGGATTGAAACATAAACAAAAAATTATTTTTTAAGTAACCGCAAAACCAAACGAACAACCTGATCCTTATCTCTAGGATTACTTTCAGCGACAAAAAGCGTGATAGCTGTCAAAGCCGGCGGAGTAATTTTTGTTTTATCAAAAATTCCGGTTTTTCTCAAAAACCACACAAAAGCAAACGCTCCGTTTCGCTTGTTACCGTCAACGAACGGATGGTTTTTCACAAAAAAATACAAAAGATGCGCGGCTTTTTCTTCCACCGTCGAATAAAGCGATCGACCGCCAAAAGTTTGCATAACACTACCGACAATTCCAGCCACCGCATCTTTATATCGCGGCAAACCAAAAATCTCCGTTTCTTTTAACGAAAATTTAAATTCTCCGAGCGCTAACTCAAGTTGTTCCGCTGTCAAGACAACACTTTTTTTGGTCGTGCCTTTTTCGGATAACTCACCTTTATCATAAGCATCCAAAGACATCCATGTATCGGCAAAAGCGGAAACTAACTCTAAAACGCTGGCGTGATCAATATTCGATCCTGCTGGTAACAACGACTTCAGATTATCAATGGCTTTCTGAAATTCTGCGTAATTATTTTTGACGATCTCCGGATTTATAGTAAAACCTCTTGTAATGTGTTGGTGCAAAATTTGGGTGGCCCACTGACGAAATCTGATGGTGTTTTTTGAACTAGCTCTATAACCAACCGCCAAAATAATTTCAAGATTATAAAATTGAACTTGATACACTTTTCCGTCATCGGCAGTATGTGCAAATTTTGCACATACTGAGACACTTTTAAGTTCTTTGTCTCTAAAAATGTTTCTTATGTGCTTTGTCGCCACGGAACGCTCTAGTTGAAAAATTTCGGCGATTTGTACTTGAGTGGCCCAAATCGTTTCCTTGCTAAAATCACCCCGAAGCTTAACCGCGCCGTTTTTGGTTTGATAAATCACTAACTCGTTTTTCTTTTGCTGTTTCATAGTCCCTAAATAATACCATAAAAAAACACCTCCCACGAAGAGCGTGGAAGGCGAGATGGCGACTATCCTCTTTCGAACTTCCAACAGCCGGTGGTTTCGATTCCACCGAGGGAAATTCGACTCGTGAACCGACCGAGACAAGAGTTGCAGCGACCGTCGAGGAACTTGGCGCAAACCGAGCACAAACCGCCGTAGCGCCGCGCGCGGATATTGCGCATCAGAGGAACGCGCCAGAGCTTTTCGATCTGTTGGTTCCTGATGTTGCCGATGTACACCTCTTTCTTGTTGGCTCCGAGACATGGGCTGACTCGGCCGAAATGATCGATGTAGAGATGGTGGAAACAACGGTCGCAAGCCTGGCCAATATAGGTCTGGATCGAATCGACCGGCCACTCAATCCCGAGTGTCTGATCAAACCACCTCAACTCACCGGAAACTCGATCAATGATCATAATGTCTTCAGACGTCATCCGTCCGGCTCGGCCGAACGGCAGAAGAGTGTCGATATCCGGAACAATGCCGTGTTCGCGGCAATAGCGGTAGAGACGCGAAATCTCGCCGTCGTTCACACTGGGCATGATCGAATTAACGAAGGCCAGGTTCGAGACTCCGTTCGCGTCCGGCTGGTTGAAGCCGAGTTTGTACAAAAATCCAAGCACTCGCGCTCGACGAGCCGTATAGCCAGACGAGACAACCAACCTATGGATCAAGCGCAATTTAGCTGGGGAACCAATTCCTAACCATAGATCTTGGAAACTCTGTAAAGGAAGAATTTGGTGTCTCGCACACCTCTGAGGAGAGCACGAAAGCCTTTAAGTTTGGCATTAAAAGATTCGGCGGAAGCATTGGTGCTTCGTGTGGGAAAATAATTAAGAATAGTTTCCAGATGATTGTTTAAATATTCTGCAGCTGTACGAAAAGCATCGAAGTTTTTTTCTTCGACTTTTTTATACCATTCATTAAAACGTTGTCGACCTTCTTCTCTTGTTTTGCTGAGTTCATAAAAGTTTCGGAATAACATTGAAAGCTTGTATCCTTCATCAAGTTCGGGAAACACGGAGAATAAAATTATTGATCGTTCCCGCTGTCTTGATGTCCATTTGTTTGCCGGCTTAAACAAAAGATAACGACTTCTGGCCAGAAGTTGTTTTTTAGTTTCTCCGTTTGTGTAGACGGTTGGTGTGTAACTTGTTTGGTTTTCTTTG
>DOJV01000061.1 GCA_003511125.1 Candidatus Uhrbacteria bacterium | reverse complement strand
AACAGGATTTTGGACAGTTATGTCCCTGGAAACACTCATGACGGACTCGACACGCTCGCCCAGTGCGGCCAGTTGTAGAGCTGTGTCCAGGTCACTGCAACGAAAGACGATGGGACCGTGCCTGGCCTCACGCAAGGTGAGAAGACGAGGATCGTTGCCCATTACAAAAACTCCGTGGTTGTGGGGCGGCAAATTTATATCAAAAAACCAACCATTGGTCAAGATTGGTTGGTATTTTAGGCTTCGGACGACACGTGGCTGAATAGATTTTTGTTTCAGTTATTAAAAATTGAATCGGTTAGCTCAGTTTTACCGTAAAGACATTTGTATTTTCCAAAAGTCACACCTGCGAGACAAAAAAAACAAACAGACTGTCTTGATCATCTTCACCCCCCCCCTGATCTACTCAAGATTTTTTTTGGTTGAGTTTCCTCCACTCGGCAATCTTTTTATGATCACCTGACAAAAGCACCTCTGGCACTTTCCACTTTTTATAAACTTCCGGTTTGGTATATTGCGGATATTCGAGTTGTCCCTCTTCGGTATGCGATTCCTCGGCAAGCGATTCTTTCGATCCGAGCACTCCCGGAACATTCCGCGCGATCGCGTCCATCATTGTCAACGCCGGCAATTCCCCGCCGGTCAAAACATACGGCCCGACAGAAAATGACTCATCAACAAGATTTTCTTCCACCCGAGCATCAACACCCTCATATCGTCCGCAAAGAAAAATAATTCGATCAAACTTCGCCAAACGAACCGCGTCCTTTTGCGTAAACTGTTTCCCAGACGCCGATGTTAAAATAATCCTGACACTCCTTCCCTTTCCCCTAACCCCTATCCCCTTTAACGCCAAATCAAAAACCCCAACCATCATCACCATCCCCGCCCCACCACCATACGGCGTATCATCAACCCGATGATGTTTGTCAGTCGCAAAATCACGCAAATTATGCGCCGCCACCTTAATCAAACCAGCCTTCTGCGCTCGTCCCAAAATAGACTCGTTGGCGTACGAGGTGATTATGTCTGGAAAAATTGTGAGAAAATCGAATTGGCGGAGTTTTTGTTTGGGCATAGTTTCTTTTAATATATTTAAAACTATTTTTTTCGATAAATTGAATGGTCGCCGACTCGTAACAATAAAATTTCGTCGTTATCCAAAAATTCAAAAATCGCTCGATGACGAAAATCCACCAAAAACGCCCAAAGCTCGCGTAATTTTCCTGTCAATTTGTGTGTCCGCAGACGCGGGTGAAACGGATTTATTTCGAACAACGCGCCTTTCAACTTTAATTGTTCGCGAGCCGCGAGCGGCAATTTTTTGTAATCTTTTTTAAACTCCGGCGAATATAAAATCTTGAATAGCATATATAAATCTTATCGATCTAATTCGCCCCAAGATTTTAATTGTTTTGACTTGCCCGCGCNNACGACGGCATCGTGACTTTTAATTGCTAAATCAACCACACTGCGATAGCCGCGTTGAAGTTCGCGAACCGAAACGATATTGGGAAGATTATTCATATAAAGATATCATACTGTATGTCAAAATGTATGTCAAATAAAAACACAAAAAAACAACCCGAAATCCCCACAATCCCAAAAATCCAATAAATCCCCCTCCTTCGCCAAGCTACGGAAGGTCACGGCAGTTCAGACAACCAAAGAGACCTTGACAAAACCCAAAAAACTGATATGATATTATCATATTAAAATATAATATCTCCCAAAGCAAAGCCCATAACGCCTTAATGCCCCAAAATAATCCCCTCAAACAAACAAATTTATGTCTACCCTCTCCATCCCCCTCCCCGTTCATCTGGAAACCTTTGTCGAATCCATGGTCCGCCGCGGCGTGGCCGCAAATAAAGCCGAGGTTGTCCGCCAAGCACTTACCAATTACGCCGAGGAACAAGCCGTGGCCGCGGTTTTGCGTTCCGAACAAGAAATTAAGGAAGGCAAAATTTTGCGCGGCGACCTAAAAAAAATCATGAAACAAATGCCTTAATATGAGGGTATCTTTTACCCCAACTTTTATTCGGCAACTGAAATCCTTGCCGGAAAAGTTGCAAACCGAGGCTTTGGAAAAAATCGAAATGTTTGGTGATATAAAAAATCACCAATTTCTCAAAATACACAAATTAAAAGGCCGCCTTAACAGCCGTTATAGTTTCTCGGTCAATTTTTCAACACGAATCGTTTTCTGTTATCTAAAAAACAAACCAAAAGAAGCGTGTCTTCTAGCCATCAGCGACCATGAGGTTTATGAAATTTAGTGGTTAGGGAACCCTTCGACTCGACCCGGGGTCTTCGATAGAAAATTGGTGGTATTTGACGATTTTGTCAACGGATGTTGATCAGAAACAACAAAAATGTATAGATTACTTGACAAAAATGTATATATCTTCTATAATATGTATAGATAAAAATGAAGAATGTATAGATTCAAACAAATCTCTATGTCAACAAACGATCTTATTCCCATTGGAGAAGCCGCAAAAATCTTAGGGGTTTCCATTCAAACCCTACGAAGATGGGATAAAAATGGCAAATTATCCTCTATCAAAACTCCTGGAGGGCGACGACGCTATAAATTGGAAAATCTTAATTCTGGTAAAATCTTTCAAATCGCTCAATTATGGGCGACTGAAAAAAATCCAAAAACCTTGCCAGATGATTATTATTGCGATAACCGCGCGGTTTTTGAAACCAGACTGCAAAACCTAAGTCGCCTACTTAAATCAAACACTAACGGATCACTAATTATTTCCGCTACCGGCGAAATTGGTAATAATTCTTTTGACCACAACCTTGGAAACTGGCCTGATATTCCTGGAATCTTTTTTGGTTTTGATCTTACTCTGGGTATAGTAGTACTGGCCGACCGCGGGTTGGGTATTCTTACCACTCTCCAAAGGGTAAAACCTGAACTTTATCTACACTCCGATGCCCTACAAACCGCTTTTACCGAAGTAATTACCGGCCGAGCCCCGGAAAAAAGGGGTAATGGCTTGAAATTCGTAAAAAAGATCGTTCAAAAAAAAGCCGCCGGATTATTTTTTCAAACCGGAAACGCTTTATTAAACATGGATTCCGGATCAGATACCTTTAAAATCACAAATACCGAAAATCATGCCAGAGGAACTTTGGCTCAAATAAAATTCAAAACATAAAAAAATATATGAAAATTCAATTAAAAAAATTCGGCGAAGTTTTAATTTCCAGACCAACGGGCAAAGATGCTTATATTGGTTTTTTACCAACCCTAAAAAACCTGTCTGAAAATGAAAACCTCGAGGTGGATTTTGAGGGTGTTTTTTCCCTCTCCCCGTCCTGGGCCGACGAATTTCTTACCCCAATGTTGCAAAATTTTGGTAACCGCTTGTTTTTAATAAAAAGCCAGAATCCTTCAGTATTAACAACTATTGAAATTTTAGAAGAAACCAACAACTATAAGTTTCAAATGTCTTAGAGTGAGTTTATTAAGTACAATTATCGAGTTTAAAAAAATCGATGTGCCGCAAATAAAATCACCTCCTTTCTGTGATCTAAGATGATTTTGTTTTAACACAAGAACGATGCCATCAAACGCACATACCGACTAAAACCGGCGGTTTTTTTCCTTTAAACCAAAACCCCGCCCTTGTGAGGCGGGGTTTTGTTTTGACTTTGGGTTTAAATACCAAGATCATCGACCGAGGCTTCGGCATCTACCGGAGCGGCTTCGGCGCTTTGAAAGCGGCGGGAGCCTTCCGGTTCATAGATCTTGAGGTTAACGCGAGCGTTATTTTTTGCCCCAACGATCTTTAGAAGGATGCGAATAGCCCTGGCGGTTTGACCTTGGCGACCAATGACATAACCCATGTCCTCCGGATTGATGTGGAGGGTGATGAGAACGCCACGTTCATCGACAATACGGTCGGTTTTAACATCGTCCGGATGATTGACGATTTGTTTAACCACGTATTCGACAAACAGCTGGTCCTGTTCCATGTCTGCCATAACTGTTCAACATTACATATTCTTAATCTGTTAGCTTCGGCCTGCTCGACCTGTCCACCCAGGCTTTAAACCAAGGCAGAACAACAAGCTAGTACTAACTAGTTCTATAATACTACAAAAAACCAATTTTGTCAAAAGCCCAATCCCCAGCTGGGGAGAATTCAAAAAACCAGAAAAAACCTTTAAAAATCGCAATAAAATCCCTAAAAAAAGCCTATCCCCATTGTCTCCACACCCTAGGAGCCTAAATTTCTTGACAGTATTTCAATAGTCGTTTAAAATACTGCACGTTCACTACAAGTTCGTTTTCCACAGACAAAACTCATTCCTACATAAAAGAGAATGGGTTTTAAAAACCAAGTGAACAACGTACCTTTACAATTGAAGATCATGTATCAAGCAAATAATTGTCAATTATGTGATTGTAACGTCTATTCCATCACCTCCCTTTAAGTAGGGTTTTGGTGGAGCAAATTTGACTAAAAAAAATCTCCAAAATATGGAGCTAGTCTTCTTTCACAGAGCCCCAACAAAACTCGCAAGAGCGTAGTGGGGTTTCTTCTGAGAGTTTGATCCTGGCTCAGGATGAACGCTGGCGGCGTGTCTAAGGCATGCAAGTCGAACGAGCTTTTATTACTTCGGTTTTAAAAGAAAGTGGCAAACGGGTGCGTAACACCTTGATAACCTACCTCGAGGTCGTGAACAACTCTGGGAAACTAGAGCTAATACACGATGGCCAAGGGGGGCCGAAAGGCATTCCCTTGTAAAAATTTTTTGCCTCGAGAGGGGTCTAGGCCCTATCAGCTTGTTGGTGAGGTAATGGCTCACCAAGGCTATGACGGGTAGGGGGCGTGAGAGCGCGACCCCCCTCACTGGGACTGAGACACTGCCCAGACACCTACGGGTGGCTGCAGTCAAGAATATTCCTCAATGCACGAAAGTGTGAAGGAGCGACGCCGCGTGCCAGATGAAGGCCCTTGGGTCGTAAATGGCTTTTATAAGGGACGAACAAATGACGGTACCTTATGAATAAGTGGTTGCTAACTCTGTGCCAGCAGCAGCGGTAATACAGAGACCACGAGCGTTATCCGGATTTATTGGGCGTAAAGCGTCCGCAGGTTGTTTGGTGTGTCGTGTGTCAAATTTTCGGGCTCAACCCGGAAACTGCGCGCGAAACTACCAAACTCGAGGCCGGGAGAGGTACACGGAATTGCCGGTGTAGCGGTAAAATGCGTTAATATCGGCAAGAACACCAAAGGCGAAAGCAGTGTACTGGAACGGTTCTGACACTCATGGACGAAAGCGTGGGGAGCGAATGGGATTAGATACCCCAGTAGTCCACGCCGTAAACGATGGATGCTAGATATAGGAAGTATCGACCCTTCCTGTGTCGTTGAAAAAAGCTAACGCGTTAAGCATCCCGCCTGGGGAGTACGATCGCAAGATTAAAACTCAAAGGAATAGACGGGGACCCGCACAAGCGGTGGAGCATGTGGTTTAATTCGACGGTAAGCGAGGAACCTTACCTGGGCTTGAAAGATAGCTGCAAGCCGCTGGAAACAGTGGCCGCTTTCGAAGGTGCTATCTAGGTGCTGCATGGTCGTCGTCAGCTCGTGCCGTGAGGTGTACCCTTAAGTGGGGTAACGAGCGCAACCCTCGTCTCGTGTTAATTTCCACGAGAGACTGCTCGCGCAAGCGAGAGGAAGGCGAGGATGACGTCAGATCAGCATGGCCCTTACGTCCAGGGCGACACACGCGCTACAATGGCCGGTACAACGGGTTGCCAAACCGCAAGGTGGAGCTAATCCTAAAAAACCGGTCCCAGTTCGGATTGAGGGCTGAAACTCGCCCTCATGAAGCCGGAATCGCTAGTAATGGCCGATCAGACACGCGGCCGTGAATACGTTCTCGGGTCTTGTACTCACCGCCCGTCACGTCAAGAGAGTCGGGGGCACCCGAACGTCGCCGTAGGGCGGCGGAAGGTGAAACCGATAATAGGGACGAAGTCGTAACAAGGCACCCGTAGCGGAAGCTGTGGGTGGATCACCTCCTTTCTAGGGAATACTTTGTAAGGAACAAAATTTTTTGTTCCCAACAACATTCCAAGGTCGAGATCAATCTCTTTAGATTGTTCGGCTCGTTAGGCCTTGTGCCAAACGAGTATACAACAGACGTTACAATCACATAGCAGACAATTTGAAAACAGACGCAAAACCGCGTCTGTTTTTTTATTTTTCTGATGTCGTTGACAATTACACGAAATTTCTGTAAGGTTTTTCTGGCATGTAAAACAACTGAGGTAAGGCCATGCAACCACAAGCGCTCGAGACAGCCCTTCGTCACGCCCTCATGTTGGCCGAACACGAGGTGGTTGAAGAACGCAGAAGATTCGAGGCCACGGCCCCAAACCGACATCTCTTTTTCCAGCCCTGGAAACAGCCAAAAGACCACCCCTTGGCAAAAGCAGCCCGATTCTCCATTGCTCTTTTCCGCCTTACCAGCCACCCGGTCAAATGCAGAGCAAGACTCAAGAATGGAAAACAAGTCTTCGTAGAGGTCGATGGATTGTACTCAAACAACAGGACTCTCAAGACGATGCGGCGAGTCTATCTGTACGCCGCTGAAGGCGAGAAACTCAGGGCACGAATTTACGGTGAAGCTATGGAATTCACCGAACTTGGTCCAGGTGGTGGATTCCGTTACGACGAGTTCGTTGCGACAGCAGAACTCTCGTTACACGACGGTTTTGATTTCGTCCTCGACCACCCACTTCCAATTTAAGCCTGACCACTCAGGCACTCCATAATCCCACACCCCCATCGATACCGTTACCTTTTGGGTGC
>DOJV01000013.1 GCA_003511125.1 Candidatus Uhrbacteria bacterium | reverse complement strand
TTGATAGAAAGATTAAGATTTCTTAGATTGAGCGCGCTGTCAACTAGTAATACTTCTGGCAGAGAAATTTCTTTCAAGTGGGGGGGGTGAATTACGAATTGGTGTGAATATTCGTGTCCCTTACTTGAAAGAAAAACTCCAAACAGGAGTATAATAGATAGGCCGAAATTCTTATGCAGTTATTTTCCGACCTGACGGACGAGGAAATTGCCGTCCGGGCTTCGCGTGAACGTTTCCTTTTTTCCGCCATCATGACACGTTATCAAGAACGGCTAGGGCGTTATATTCGTCGTCTCGGTGTTTTTGATAAAGAAGAAGTTGAGGACATTTTGCAAGATGTCTTTGTTAAAGTTTATAAAAATCTTCAGGGTTTTGATCCGACGTTGTCTTTTTCTTCTTGGATTTATCGAATCGCCCATAACGAAACTATGAGTTATTTTCGCAAAAAGATTTTGCGGCCTCAGGGTCATTATGTGGCTGACGCCGAAAAAGTTTTTTTAACTTTGGGTTCAAATTTTAATTTAGAAAAAGAATTGGATCTAAAAATTAAAGCCGACGTGCTGGCAAAAGTTTTACCCAAACTACCTAAAAAATATCGCGAGGTTTTGGTTTTGCGTTATTACGAAGAAAAAAGTTATCAAGAAATTTCCGATATTTTGCGCTTGCCTTCAGGTTCAGTAGCGACTTTAATTCATCGCGCCAAAAAACTTTTAAAAAAGTTCCTCAAACATTTAGAAGAATAATTTATGACTTTAGAAAAAAAAGAAAATTTTTCGGAAAAAGTTTTGGCCGAGTTGGAAAAGGTTAAACAAACCCCGGCCTGGAAGTTCAAAATTAAAAATTTATTGTTTTGGATTTTGTGGGTGATTTTTGTGGTTTTTGGTGGATCCTTGGCCGTGGCCGCCATTGCCTTTCACACCAGATTTTCTGGTTGGAATTTTTATCCGGTCACCCATGGTTCTGTCGGAATTTTTCTCTTGGACACCCTACCGTATGTTTGGCTACTGATTTTTATAGCCTTTCTTTTTATTGGTTATGAGAATTTTAAAAATACCAAACATGGTTATCGTTATTCTTTTGCCGGGATTGTAAGTTTTAGTTTGCTCTGTTGTTTAATTAGTGGCTTTGTTTTGTATAGCATTGGTGTGGGTAAATTTTTAGACGAAGATTTTGGTAAACATTTGCCTTTTCATCATCCGGCTTTCGAACAACAACTGAAGGCTTGGCAAAATCCCGGTCGCGGTTTGTTAACCGGTAACGTTGTTTCGATAAATTTTGAAATAAAAACTTTTGTTTTGCAAGATGCTGCAGAAAATTTTTGGCAAGTAGATGGTTCAAATTTAGTCGAAGAAGACTGGCAGGAAGTTTTATTGGCCGAGGCTGGCGAGTTGCGGCTACTTGGTTTAAATTTATCCGAAGTTGAAAATAATTTTATTGCTTGTTTGATCATGCCTTGGGGCGAGGAAATGCGCGGACACGGTTTAAATCGGTCATTTCCGATTTGTGGCGAAAGCAACTGTGATTTGCCGCCGTTTCCCGATCAAAAAGAAATATTTGATCCATCTTCGTGCGAAGGTCTTCCGGGTTATGATGTTATTTTGCGCATGAAGACTTTGAAATAAACGCCAAATTTTTGTTTTATATTTTAAAAAAACCACCGTCTTCAGACGGTGGTTTTTGTTATGCGAATGGGTTGTGTCCGGCTTTTAAAACATTTCGCAGTGGCAGAAACAGCGGACTCGGCAAATTTTCCCACTCAAACCATTCCCAACCTTCGCATTTTTCCGGTTCCAAAATTTGCGGTTCGCCGGATTCGTGGTCGGCGATGACGTAGATGGTGATGTAGTGTTTGTCTTCGGCTTCGAAAATATCATTGGTGTAAACCCAGTCGCGGATATTTTTGATAGTGACGCCGGTTTCTTCGCCGGTTTCGCGAACAGCGCAGCCAGCGATTGATTCGCCAAACTCCAAATGTCCGCCCGGAAAACTCCAACAACCTTCGCCATGAGCATTTTTTCTTTTGCTCATCAAGACTTTTCCGTTTTTAATAATGCAGACTCCGACGCCAACTTTGGGTCTTTTTATTTGTTCCATAAATTTTGTTCGTTAGGAAAATCTTTTAGGATTTTATAAATCGGTTTCATAAGCGGTTCTGGAAATTCGCCCCATTTGCACCAGCACCATTCGGCGTGTTTGCCTGCGGTGTCAACGGCTTGATCAGAATCACTGTCGGCCAAGAAGAATTGCAGATGTTGGCTTTCTCCCAAGTCTTCAAAGAAATAATCGAACGAAGTTATCGGACGAAGATTTTTAATGTCTAAAGTTGTTTCTTCTTTAGCTTTGCGAATCAGAAAGTTCTCCGGAGTCTCGCCGGGTACTAGGGTGCCGCCAGCGAAACCCCAGGTTCCCGGGCTGGTGCCGGTTTTTCTAAGGCCAAGTAAATATTTGCCATTATTATGAATAATGGCAACAATGCCGATTTTTAAATCTTCTCCCGTCATAATTTGAAAATTTATTTAATCCCCAATCAGCCCTGTACCCCTATCACCTTTCTCCTGTTATAATACCTTCGAACATTATGTTAAACAAGAGAATGCGCATTATTTGGACCATTATTGTCATAATGGTGGTCATTTCCATGGTGGCGTCAATGGTCATGTTTGGTTTTTAAAAGTTGTGCCAGGACGGTTATCTGAAAATACGGGGTTAGAAAATCCCGAAGGTATTTTTGATCAGCCCAGTTGGGCGGAGATTTTTGAGTTAGTTGATTCAGAACAAGCCAATGTTTTTTTTGTCGAAGAAAGTCGAACCGAAGGGGAATTATCTGAAAAAGAAAGAATCGCCTTAAACAAAATTAGGAAATTTCTTGTCGGTGTTTCCGGGTCTTGGCAGCAAAAAACCAAAGAAGTTTTGGAGAAATATTCAAAAAGTCGCCGAGGGATTTCGGAAAAAGTTTTAAAGTTGTTTTTGGAAAAAAAATGGGATATGCCGGTTTTCAAAATCTATCCGCCAAATTTTTGTTCAAAGATGCTCGGAAACTTTCAAACGCCGTCAAAAGATTTTTTGGTGGTTTTCGAACTTCCCAAACCTTTGTCTGTTTTTTGGTTTAAGGATTTTTCAGAGTCGAAAGATGTCGGTAAGGCCGTGGCTTCAACCGAATGGGGATGGATTTATCGTTCCTTGATTTCGGTTGTTTGGGGGGCGGTTGATTATGATGCCAGGGAGGCCGGATTGTTTTTTAGACGGCTTAATGACAATGGTTATCATAAGCCGGGGGAATTTTATTATGTCTTTGCAGTAAACGAATATGAACAATAAAAAATGGCGATTGGCCGAGATCGTTCCGGAAGAGTTTGTTAGGGTTTTTCCCGAACTTTTGCCGGTTTTGGCTCAGCTTTTGTGGAATCGGGGAATAAAAACCCGGGCCGAAGTTGAGGTTTTTTTAGAACCGGATTGGTCGCGCGATACGCACGATCCTTTTTTGTTTCAGCAAATGCGACCGGCAGTGGATCGGGTTTTTTTGGCTCTGGAAAAAGGTCAAGTAATTACGATTCACGGCGATTACGACGCCGACGGTGTTTGTGGCACGGCGGTCATGTTTTCCACTCTGCGCGACATTTGTCGAGGTCTGAAGTTTGACGAGAAAAAGTTGACTACTTACATTCCGCACCGTGAACGCGAAGGCTACGGTTTATTTCCGGCCACAGCCGATCATTTGCACGAGCACGAGAAAACCAATCTTTTGATTACTGTCGACTGCGGTATCAGCAACGCCGATGCTGTGGCCCGAGCCCGCGAACTCGGAATGGATACTATTATTTGCGACCATCATGCCGTGCCCGAGGTTTTGCCCGAGGCACTTATTCTTCATTCCCAAGTTCCCGGTGAACTTTATCCGAATAAAGTTATGTGCGGTGCGGCTGTGGCGTTTAAGTTAGCCTCGGCTTTGATTATCGAGGCCCGCCGTCGCGGGGCGAATTTTTCCGAGGGTTATGAAAAGTGGCTTTTGGATTTGGTGGCCATTGCCACGGTTACCGACATTATGCCGTTATTTGGCGAGAATCGTGTTCTCGAGACTTACGGTTTGACGGTTTTGAAAAAAACTCGCCGTTTGGGTTTGAAAAAACTTTTGGTCGCGGCCGGGGTAAAAAACAACGCTATCGATTCCTGGACCATTGGTTTTCAAATCGGCCCGCGTTTAAATGCCGCCGGCCGCATGGATCACGCCGATCCGGCTTTTCGGTTACTGGTTTCCGAAGACGAACAAGAGGCCGAATTTTTGGCTAGCGAACTTCAGGCCGCTAATGTTACGCGTCAAAAACGTAGTAACGAAATTTACAAAGAAGCTCTGGCCCAAATTGGCGAGCCTGGCGATCAGAAAATTCTTATCGCCGCTGGCGAGGGTTGGCCGGCCGGTTTGGTTGGTTTGGTGGCCGGAAAAATTTCCAACAATTATTCGCGTCCGGTTATCATTGCTGCCAAAGATGGCGATAAGTTTACCGGCTCGGGTCGTAGTATTCCTGGTTTCGACGTCACTGCCGCTCTAACTAAAGCCTCCGTGTTTCTTGATCGTTTTGGTGGCCACCCGCAGGCCTGTGGTTTTTCGGCCACAACCGAAGAAAAATTCAAACAAGCCATGGAGGTTGTTGTTGCCGAGGCTGAGAAGATTTTAAAACCCGAAGATTTAGTTCCGGAAATTTTAATTGACGCCGAAATTCCTCTTAAAGCCGCTGATTGGGATTTGGAATTGGCGATTTCCAAAATGGCGCCGTTCGGCGAGGGAAATCGTTCACCGATTTTTGTCAGTCGCGGTTTGCAAATTGTCAGTTTTGAAACCATGGGTTTGGAAGGCAAACATTTGCGTCTTTCGGTACGCGACCTGGGCGAAGGAATAATAAAAAAAATGATTGCCTTCGGTTTTGGCAGTTTGACGCCCGACTTGCGAATCGGTACTAGTCTTGATGTCGCCTACGAAATCGGTGTTAATGAATGGAACGGCGACCGTGAGTTGCAGTTAAAGGTGGTGGATTTGAAAATAACCGCGTCAACAACCAATTTGAACCGTCCGTAGAGACGTTGCAATGCAACGTCTCTACGGTGACAACGGTGTGGGGTGGCGTGTGTGGAAAATAAAATATGGATGGAAAATTTAAAAATAAATATCGAATCGCCTCAACCAGATTGCCAAATTGGGATTACGCGAACAATGGTTTTTATTTCATAACCATTTGTACTGACGATCGGGAACATCATTTTGGCGAGGTGCGAAACGGTTATATATTTCTAAATAAAATCGGTGAGGTTGTAAATAATTTTTGGCTGGAAATTCCCCATCATTTTCTGTTTATCGGTTTGGATGAATTTGTTGTTATGCCAAATCATGTTCATGGTATTTTGGTCATTGATCGTGATTTTATTGCTGATTCGGATGATGAATATAAATTGTTTCCAACCGAATCGGTGGCGTTTTCGGATGCCACCGTAGAGACGTTGCAATGCAACGTCTCTACGGACGAACGGGATAAACGCGGGGAAAACGCACACGCAAAACACGAATTTTATTCAAAAATATCACCGCAATCTGGTTCGCTATCAACCGTTATTCGTTCCTATAAATCTGTTTGTTCAAAAACGATTCATAAAAATTTTGATAAAAATTTTGTCTGACAAGAACGATTTTGGGACCATTTGATCAAAAACGAAATGTCGTTGTTTGAGATTCGAAATTATATCAAAGACAATCCTGCCAAATGGGAACACGATCGAAATAATCGGTCCGGCCTTTGGTACTAATCAAAATTGAACAAGGATTATGAACCAAAATTTATTCAACAGAGAGAACTGATTTTTTTAATCGAAGCTAAAAAGTTTTTAAAAATATGACCGAACAAAAAGATCACGGCCAGATTGGCGAGCCGAGCATGCGGGAAAAATTCGCTCAAGCCAACGAGCATCGCGATTATTCTATTTACACAAAGTTAATGGATGCGGCTTTGGAAGCCAAATCTAGAGCGATTTTTCCTCATTTCGGGCAATTGCCCGAAGGTGCGGCGATTGTTGATATTGGTTCTGGTACTGGTGCTCAGGCCGAATTAGCGGCCCGTGAATTTCGTTCAGCCAGGGTTTATGCTCTTGATTATTCGCATGAACTTTTAGAACAAGCGGTTGGCGAAAAAACGTTTGTCAGGCCGGTTTTTGGTAATGCTGTCGAGAGAAATTTTCCGGATAATTCTTTGGATGCGGCTTATGCCTCGACCAGTGGACACGAAATTGAAAGTTTCGGCGGTCCCGGTAGTGCCGAGAAAACTGTGCAGATAATGTTTTCTCAGTTGAAGCCCGGTGGCAAACTGGTTTGGCGCGATTTCGCCAAACCGTCACTCACCGAACCTGTTTACATGAAAATAAATTCCACTGTTGGTCTGGAAACCCCGCCACCCAACACTCCGCCCGAGGAAATCGATTACAACAGTTTGTCGCCGCAAGCCATCTTTGAGTGTTTCCATCGGCAGTTCGGTGGAGGTGGGGCTTTTGAGTATGAACGCGTGACGGTTGCCGGACAAGAATATTTAAAAATTTCTCCGGAATGGGCTCATGAATTTTATTTACACAAAGATTACACGGCTAATTTTCTTCAAGAAGTAAAAGAAAAGTATACTTACTGGACACCAGAAGAAGCTCGACAAGTTTTTGAAGCGGCGGGTTTTGTAAATGTTCGCGTGATTCCCGAGCAGAACGAATGGATTACCAAAAATCGTCTGAAAGGAAAAATCGAACTGGCAGTGATGGACGAAGAAGGGAAGCTTCAAGCTGTTGATTTTCCACCAACTCACATGGTGATTGTTGGAGAGAAACCAAAAGATTATTCCGTGGTTTCCGAAGGCGGAGAAATCGAGGTTGTTGATTATGAAAAAATCTTAGCAACGATTGATTATAATCCGGCCGCCGGTTTGGTTCGCATCGGCGAAAAAGAATTCGCGGTTGAAGACCAACCGATTGTTGGCGGAAAAAAGATTTGTTTTTGGTTGAAAGACCAACCGGGACAAGTTTTGAAAATCGTGCGACCGGATGCGCGTAATGTTCACAATGCCTTCAAGTCGGTTTTTCAAACCGTCGAAAGACAACAATTTCTCGAGGAAAACGAAATTCCAAGATTAAGAATTCTTAAAACCGATCCCGAGGGTCCGCCTTATCGTTATGTTATTCAAGAAGCCGCGCCCCAAGGTGTGGTTTCGGCCGATGAACTTATTCGTGGTGGAGAATTGAGTGAGCGCGATATTCAACAAATGTCCGCAATCGTCAATCGTTACGAAAAAGGCCGACAGTGGCAACTTGATACCAATCCTTTCAGTTGGTTCAGAGTGACAAAAGACGATGGTCAGACCGAAATGGTTTATGCTTCGGGCAAGGTTTATCGTTTTGATGAAGATTGGACTTTTGAAAAAATCGGTTTGCTTCAGTGGCTTGATCCAAAATATGTTTCCGAGGCCACAGCCAGCACCGCGGCGATTCCGCAAGCCAAGGCGCATCAGGCTTTGGTTAGAAAGTGGGCCGGTTCTGCTAAAAATACCGTCTTTTGGAAAAAATATCTTGACCCCACGGTTCAACCAAAAGAAGGCTAGTTTTCGTCATCTATTCGTGATAAAATTCTTTGTGTTATGTTTAAATCTGTTCGCATCTATACCGACGGTGGCGCTCGCGGCAATCCCGGCCCGGCCGGCTCTGGTGCGGTCATAAAATCGCTCGACAAGGGTGTCGAAGAAACCGTCTCGACCGTAAAAAAATTCTTTCCGCACGCTACCAATAATCAGGCCGAATACGACGCCATCATCATTGGTCTCGAAGAAGCCAAACGCCTCGGCGCCGAGGAGGTTGAGTTGGTTATGGATTCTGAATTGGCTGTCAAACAAATCCGCGGCGAATATCGCGTTAAAAATCCCGAACTCGCCAAGAAATTTCTCGAGGTTTATAATTTGTCTCAAGCCTTCAAAAAATTCAATGCTCGCCATATTTTTCGAGAGAAAAATAAAGAAGCCGACGCGTTGGTTAACGAGGTGATCGATGAAAATATTTAGTTATGATTCCAAAGAAGAATAATTACGCTATCGTTTAAATTTTTCAGCTTTATTAAAATTTTATTAAAATGGAAAATTTTCAAGCCGTTTCTAAGATATATGAACGATTTAGAACCACGATTGTCTTATAAAAAGAAAGAGCCCCGCAAGGACGGGACCTTGTAGGGCTATCTTTCCATTGGTGATAGTATAATAATACAATAATATAAAGTTTTCATCAAATATTAATTTATGTTTTATCTCTACAACGCCCTAACTCGCCAAAAAGAGGAACTGAAACCAATTAAAGCCGGTCACATTGGTCTTTATAACTGTGGCCCGACGGTTTATTGGTTTGCCCACATCGGCAACTGGCGCTCTTATATTTTTTCCGACACTCTTCGCCGAACTCTCGAGCAGAGTGGGTTTGAGGTGACTCAAGTTGTTAACATTACCGACGTCGGTCATTTGGTTGGTGACGGCGATGAAGGCGAGGACAAAATGCTTGTGGCGATGCGTCGGGAAGGGAAATCAGCTTTTGATGTTGCTCGTTTTTATGAAGAAAAATTTTTGATCGATTCTGATCTTTTGAATATTCAGCGAGCTTCGGTTTACCCGCGAGCTACTGAGCACATTGCCGAACAAATCGAAATGGTTAAAAAACTCGAAACTAACGGTTTTACTTATCGCACGAGCGATGGTATTTATTTTGATACTTCCAAATTGGAAAATTACGGTCGCCTTTCCGGCCAAAAAACCGAAGAAAAACAAGCCGGCGTTCGTGTCGAAATGGGCGAAAAGAAAAATGCTTCGGATTTTGCCCTTTGGAAGTTTTCGCCGGCTGATTCCAAGCGGGAAATGGAATGGGAGTCGCCGTGGGGAGTTGGTTTTCCGGGTTGGCATTTGGAATGCTCGGCCATGTCGAAAAAATACCTCAGCGTGCCTTTTGATATTCATACCGGCGGCGAGGATCACATTGCTGTTCATCACGAAAACGAGATTGCCCAAACTCAAGGCGCCGACGGTGTGCTCGAGGCTAATGTTTGGATGCACAACGCTTTTCTTATGGTCGATGGCGGAAAAATGAGCAAGTCGCTCGGCAATGTTTACACAATTTCTGAGTTGCGAGAGAAGGGTATTGAGCCTTTGGCTTTTCGTTTGTTTTGTCTCGGCGCTCACTATCGTGCCAAACTCAATTTTACTTTTGAAGCCGCACAGGCTGCGCAGAATGCTCTAGATAAACTCCGTGAGATTGTTCGTGGTTGGGAGACTCCGAGCGAAGAAATTTGTGAAGATTACGGAAAACGCTTTCTTGAGGCGGTTCGCGATGATTTGAACACCCCGCAGGCTTTGGCAATTATGTGGGAAATGGTTGGCGACGAGAAGTGTGTTTCGGCCACTAAAGCCGGTACTCTAATCGAGTTCGACAAAATTTTCGGGCTTGAACTAGAAAAATACATCGGAAAAAAAATTGAAATTCCAGCCGAGGTTGCCGAACTTTTAAAAGTCCGTGAAATCGCTCGTGCCGAGAAGAACTGGTCCGAGTCGGATCGCTTGCGTGACAAGATTGAGGAACTTGGTTTTGTAGTCGAAGATTCGAGTGAGGGGCAGAAGGTGAAGGGGAAATAATTAGTTATAAAGTTATTTCCACAAATAACACGATCGTGTTATTTGTGGAATCGTCCTTTCTTGTATTTTCAAAATAATTTTCAAAATTTTATAGTCTTTGCTGTCACCCTATCTTTCATCCTGAGCGGCGCGTGAAGGATCTAAATCTTGTTACAAATTAGATTCTTCCCGCCGTCGCTCGCGGCAAGCTATGGCAGGCGCGGCGTGCGCCGCTCAGAATACTCGTTAAAAAAGGGGGGTGGTTGAAAAATAACGTTGTAAAAGAAAACCAGCAAACTTTAGTTTTTTTAATCAAAATTTTTCCCCATCTTGTCTTTTTCATTTCCGTACTTTCAAAAACATGCTAAAATATTCTCGTATGGCCTTACTTGGAAAGAAAGACTTGAAAGAAGTCGTTCAAGAAGTTACTGAATCTAAAGAAATTCCTTCAAAAGCACCTGAGTTGGCTCCGGTGCCGGTTTTGGAAAAAACGTCGACCACGGCCGAAGTCATTGGCCCGCCAGCCGGGGAAAGTGTCGAGGCCGCGCCAACGCCGGCCGAGGTTACTCCACCATCGTCCGTTCCTCAAGCTGCAGCCGCGCCTGTGGTCGAACCCGAGGTTAAAGACGAACTCGAGAAAACCATCGAAAATATTTTGTCCGAGGATTTAACGGACTTGTTTTTGGACATGAATCCCGAACAACAAGAAGCTTTTCGCGAGAAGGGCGAGGAAACCGCTTCAAAAATTCGCGAGATTTTAAATTCCACCAAAATCAATATTAGAAAAATCGTTTCACTCATTATTGACTGGTTGCGGATGGTTCCCGGGGTCAACAAATTTTTCCTAGAAAAGGAAGCAAAAATAAAAACAGACAAAATCCTTCTTTCCTCCGAAGATTTTCGGCAAGAAGGAAAATTATAAAAACATGTTTCTACCAATTTTTCCGGCGGCCTTTGTTGTCGAACAAAGCGTGCCGGCCGCGGCTTCGGCCGGGGGTTTGAGTCAAGATCTTTTTTTTGCCACGATTTCTGCCTATTTTCTGGTCTTCGGTGGCGCGGTTTTTGTTTTACTCTGCATTGCTCGTTTCTTTTTGTTGCGCCGCACCAAAGGGCGACACGGCGGAGCCGGGTTAGCGGTTTTGCGGATTGCTGTTCCAAAATTTAAGCGCGCCGAAGAAGCCACTAAAGAAACTACTGTCGAACAATTGCGCCAGTTAATCGCCACGGCCGAAGTTTTGTTTTCTAATATTGGCGGCCGAAAGCGTCAAAAAGGTCCGGTGGCTTGGCTTTTTGGTCGAACCGATGAAATTTCTTTTGAGATTGTCGCTAAAGACCGGCTGATTTATTTTTATGTCGTGGTGCCCAAAAAAATGCAGGCCGGTTTTGAAGAACAGCTTTCTTCGGTTTACCCGGACGCTCACATTGAAGGTATCGAAGATTATAATATTTTCAAGCCTAACAGCACGGTTTTGGGCATGTATTTAACGCTCAAACGGCCCAGCGGTTTTCCCATCAAAACTTATCAAAAGCTTGAAAACGATCCTTTAAACGGCATCACTAATACACTTTCAAAATTAGAAGAAACCGATGGTGCGGTAATTCAAATTGTATTGCGTTCATCTAAAACGTCTTGGAATAAAAAAGGTTTGGCCATAGCCAAACGTATGCAAGGCGGAGCTACTATTGAACAAGCCATGGCCGGCCACGCTTCTGGTAAAAACAAAGAAGGTTTCTTTTCTTTTATGAAAAGCGATCAAAAACCGCCGCAAGATTCTTCTGGCTCTTGGCGTTTGTCGTCTTTGACCGAAGAAGCTATCAAAGGTATTGAGGGAAAGGCCAGCAAAGCCGGAATGGACGCTAATATCAGATTGATTGTTTCTGCTCCCAATCCGGCTCGAGCTCAGGTGATTTTGGGCAATATTTTTGGGGCTTTTTCGCAATACAGTATTTTTCAATTCGGCAACGCTTTTGGCAAGGCTATCCCTTATTCCAAAACTCGCATGATTCGGCGTTTTATTTATCGAACTTTTGAAGAGCGTTATAAAGTTTTGTTGAATACCGAAGAGATGGCTTCGCTTTGGCATTTACCCTTAACGACTACCGAAACCCCGAACATTCACTGGATGGCCGCTCGCCGTGGCCCGGCACCGTCTGATGTGCCAGGGCCGGCGCCAACCAATCTTTTTATCGGCAACAACTTTTATCGCGGCAAAAAAACCGAGGCTTGGATCAAAAAAGAAGACCGTCAACGTCACATGTATCTTATTGGTAAGTCTGGTACCGGTAAATCTCAATTCATGGCCAGCATGATTATTCAAGACATTAAGCGTGGTGATGGTGTTTGTGTTATCGATCCGCACGGCGATTTAGTCGATCAAGTGGCCGGGAATATTCCTAAAGAACGGGTTGACGACGTTGTGGTTTTTAGCCCCTCAGATATGGATCGCCCACTTGGTCTTAACATGCTCGAAGCCAAAACCGAAGATCAAAAAGATTTCGTCTGCCAAGAAATGGTCTCGATTTTCTACAAGTTGGTTACCGATCCTTCAATGATCGGTCCAATGTTCGAGCACCAAATGCGCAACGTTATGTTGACGCTCATGGCCGATCCGGAAAATCCCGGAACGCTTGCCGAAATTCCGCGCATGTTTACTGATCAAGAATACGCCGATGAATGGATTGCTAAATTGAAAGACCCGATGGTCAGAAATTTTTGGGAAAAAGAAATGGCTAAGACTTCTGATTTTCACAAATCAGAAATGCTTGGTTACTTGATTTCTAAAGTTGGTCGCTTTGTGGAAAACGAAATGGTTCGAAATATCATTGGTCAATCGCACAGCAGTTTCGATTTCCGGGAAATCATGGACAAGAAAAAAATTCTTTTGGTTAACCTGTCAAAAGGTATGGTTGGTGAAATCAACGCCAACTTACTCGGTTTGATTGTGGTTTCCAAACTCCAGATGGCGGCCATGGGCCGTGCCAACATGGCCGAAGCAGATCGTAATGATTTCTACCTCTATATCGACGAATTTCAAAACTTCGTCACCAACTCCATTGCCACAATTTTGTCCGAAGCTCGTAAATATCGTCTGTGTCTGGTTATGGCCCACCAGTATTTGAACCAGTTGACTGACAACCAAGGCAAGGCCGAGGTTCGCGACGCTGTGCTCGGTAACGTTGGTACAACTTTTGTGGCTCGTGTTGGCCCAGAAGACACCGAGATTTTACAAAAAATCTACGAACCGTATTTTTCCGGCTATGATTTGGTTAACTCAGAAAAATACACTTGGTATGCCAAAATGATTGTTGAGAATACAGCGGTTAAACCTTTTACACTCTCAACTTTTAATCCTAATCTACCACGCGGAAATCCTGAATTGAAAAAAGCTATTTATGAACTTTCGCGTCTAAAATACGGCCGCGATAAAGCCTTGGTCAACGCCGAGATTATGGAACGTGCCAATATCGGCCAAGGCTCAGATATTGAGCTGAATCCGGTTGAAGGTGGTCTGTAGTTGGTGGTCGGTCTAAAACAAAAACAAATATGTCTGACGAAGAATTTTCTGACGAAGATTTTACTTTTGAACTCGAGCCCGACGAGGCTCCACGGCGCGGTGAGCCTGATCCGCGTTTGGCTTTGGCTAAAAAGATTTTAAAACAACTCCACGAAAATTTGGGGAATGTTATTGAATTACTCGACGGCGGTAATATCGAAGAAGCCAACACTGATTTTGCCAAACTCGTGGCTTCCAAAAAAGAAGCTGAGCACACCCTTGAAGATATTTCCGGTGCTCGAGTTATTGAAGGAGTTTTCGACGGTCAGGCCATGATCGGCTCGGATGGCAAAAGCTATGCCGTGGCCCCGAATTATGCTTCTAAGTCCAAGCTGGTCGAGGGCGACATGTTAAAGCTAACCATCAAAAAAGATGGTACTTTTTTGTTTAAACAAATTGGCCCAATCGAACGCGTTCGTTTGGTTGGTAAGCTTGCTTTCGATGCTTCAAATAGTATTCATGTGGCCATGGTCGAGGATCAGATTTACAAATTAATCACCGCCAGCGTTTCCTTTTTCCACGGCGAGCCGGGTGATGAGGTGGTAATTTTGGTGCCAAAGAATACGCCGAGTGTTTGGGCGGCGGTGGAGAATGTGGTGAGGAAGTGAGTTTTTTCCACAGACGATGATTGACAAAAAATAAATTTTGTGATGTAATAAAAATAGCCCGAGTGAGGTTCTTGATTGAATCTAATACTAGGTACCAA
>DOJV01000028.1 GCA_003511125.1 Candidatus Uhrbacteria bacterium | reverse complement strand
TTAATAGTTGAGGATTCCTCTTCGACCATGCGCACAATGTTCTTGTCGACAGAATTATTAAGGTCGAAAAATTCCGAAGACAAAGAGAAATATTGAGTGGAAAAATAACCACCCAAAGCACCAAAAAAAGCCGAGACCAAAGCGGTAATGGCTAACAAAATAATGAAAACAGTGGTTTGTTGAGGTTTCATAAAAATAAAAAATTATTAGCCTCAAGATTATACCGCAAAAAAGCCGAATAAAAAAGACCACTTGTGGGTAGACCCTTGAAAGAAAACCAGTTACATGCTAACCTGCCCCTCGTCCTCCCACCACTCCACCACTCCGAGAACCCACCTTGCTCCTTCCTCTTCTCCTCGCTTCCCTCCTCGCCTGCCACTCCCACCGTCCGCCAGTTGACGCCGAGCACGCCGAACCATCCGAAATCACAGCCAACGGCGGAATCTACTTCGGCGACAGCTTCATGAATCAGATGCGTGGAAACGTCAGCGAACTTGTCGGCCTTCTGAACATCGCTGTCTGGTCCCCAAACGAGCGCTGTCTATGCCAACAGTGGTCGTTACGCCGCTACCCAATTACCGATCACATCGGCCCGGACAACTTCGGAGTTCTGGTCGTAACCACGATCGAAGACCCCGACCGCCCGGTTCTGGCTCTGAACGAAGCTTACCAGGTCGTGGCTCACAATCCCGATCTCGTCTCGAGTGCACTCTACGACCAGCTCATGCTAGCCCAAGACGCTCTCCTCGACTGCGCCAATGCCTCAAAGTTGACCTGGATCGACTACGACTGGTTGCCACCGGACAATTGGTAGACCTCTCTTCTCCTCAGCCGTTGGCTGGGATTTTTTTTAAAGAAAGACAAAATTGTTTGAACAACCTCTCCTCCAAAGAGGGGGGAATTCAGGATGACAGGCAAGCAAAAGAAATTTTTTCTACAAGAAAATCTGAAGAACTAAAAAAACAAAAAACTCCAAACAAAAAAACGCCGAGTAATCGACGTCTTCTTTTTTTTNNAAAATTGGTTTGGACTGAAGCTGGGATTGAAATTGAGATTGAGAATTGATAATTACCGGACGCGAAACCGATGGTTCTTCGATAAATCTTGGTTTTAGACCACTCGAAGACACCGGCGCCGCGACCGAAGTTTTTAGTGGACGACTTTCGTCTTCATCGCGACGAAAAAAGGTACTGGGAGTCCAGGTGCCCTGAGATTGAACTTCTACCCCACCGCCCGGACGGCGACGGTCGTGATGGTCAAAACCAGTGGCCACTACAGTAATGCGAACTTCATCTTTTAGATCTTCATCGATGTTGGCACCGAAAATAACTTTGGCGTCTTCGTCAGCCGAGGAAGTAATAACTTTCGCGGCCTCGGCTACCTCGTGCATTCCTAAATCCGAACCACCGGTAATGGTAAACAGAATACCTTTGGCGCCATCAACTGAAAGCTCGAGTAATGGACTGGCAATAGCCTGCTTGGCGGCCTCGACTGCGCGATTTTCACCAGAGGCTCGGCCAATTCCCATGAGTGCCGAACCAGCGTCTTCCATAATAGCTCTGACGTCGGCAAAGTCGACGTTAATCAGACCTGGAATAGTAATAAGTTCGGAAATTCCTTGAACGCCTTGGCGAAGAACATCATCAACAATATTAAAAGCGTCGATGAGCGAGGTTTTTTTATCGATGATTTGCAAAACACGATCGTTGGGAATAGTAATAACAGTATCAACGTATTGGATCAGTTGATTGTAGCCCTCGTCGGCAATACGACGACGTTGGGCACCTTCGAAGGAAAACGGTTTGGTAACCACAGCGACAGTAAGTGCACCAATATCTTTGGCGAGCTTAGCAACTTCGGAGATAGCACCGGTACCAGTACCACCACCAAGTCCACAAGTTAAAAAAACCATGTCGGCTCCATTCAAAACATTACGAATATCGTTCTGACTTTCTTCGGCCGAACGACGGCCAAGATCAGGATCCATACCAGCACCCAAACCACGAGTAATGGTTTTGCCAATAGCAATCTTGGTTGGCGCAGGATTATTATGAAGTGCCTGAACATCGGTGTTGATAGCAATAAAATCAACGCCTTTAATTTTTTCGATGATCATGCGGGTGACAGCCGCGCCGCCGCCGCCACCAATGCCGCAAACTTTTATTTTGGCAAAGGTTTCGATGTCTGGTTTTATTTCGGCCATATGTGGGTTAGGTTAAGAGGATCCGCCGTCGCCCACCTTCGCCGAGCTACGGCTGGACAGGCCGGGCTATGGCGGGCAAGTAGGGATGTGAAAATTTTTTTATAATTCTTGTTCACCTTGTTTACCCCGTGAACACGAAAAGTAGTCATTTACTTGGTTACAGAACTACTTTAGGTCTCATGGGGGTTATTGTAAAGATGTAGTTGGGGATAAAAAAGAATGTCGAATAATAGTTGAGATTGGAATGTCAAATTATTAAATGTCAAATGAAGGTATTCAACAGTACGGTACGTAGAGACAGGGCATTGCCCTGTCTCTACGTACCGTACTGTCCCATCTAAAAATAAAAAAACGGGGTTAACCCCCGTCTTCCAGCCGATAAATTTACTACGGCTTTAACGACCGAAACCATTTGCCGATGTTTCCGGCTACGTCTCGGACGCCTTTTACTCGGTTAAAAATTTGGCCGATTTTGCCGTCGTTATTTTCAGAAGTTAAGTGCTGACCCCAAACTACCAAACCAATGGCCGTGGCCATGGCCGGATCGTTAACGCGTTCGACGACCGAAGTGATGCCGATTGGCGTGCCGAGTGAGGCCGGGAGGCGTAGAGTTTTTTTGGCGGCTTCGACAATGCCTTGCATTTTGGCACCACCACCGGTTAAAACCGCGCCGGCTGGCAACATACCGGAACGACCAGCTTTACGGAGTTCTTCGTCAACTTTTTCAAAAATTTCTTGCACTCGAGCTTCGGCAATATCGGCAATAAACCGCCGACCGACAATTTCTTCTTCTTCGGCTCCGAGTTCGGCCAAATTGACTTCTTCTTTTTTATTGATTTCCTCGGGCGCGGCGCTCGCATAACGCAACTTGGCTTTTTCGGCGACTTCGATGGAAGTGCGCAAACCAATGGCGATGTCAGAAGTAATATGCGAAGCGCCGATTGGTAAAATTGAGGCGTACAAAACATCACCCTCTTCGAAAACCACTAATCCGGTGGTAGAGGCGCCAATGTTAATAACACAAACTCCGAGCTCTTTTTGTTTGTTGGTAATAACAGCGTCAGAGGTTGCTAAAATTGACAAGACGACATCCTCAATATCAATTCCGGTACGGTGAATACATTTTGTAAGATTTTTTATTTGTGTGGTTTGACCTTGAATAATTAAAGCATCAACCTCAATACGAATGCCGGTCATGCCGACCGGATCCTTAATGCCGCGTTGGCCATCGACCGTAAAACTTTTGGGTAAGACGTGAAGAATTTCGCTGTTGGCTGGCATGGCCACAGTGCGGGCGGCATCGATGGCGCGTTCGACATCGTCTTCGCGAATTTCATTATCGCCACGAGCTACGCCGACAACACCACGACTTTCCTGACAACTAATATGGGTGCCATTAATTCCCACCCAGGCCCGACCCATAGGCAAACCAGTTAAACGTTCGGCTTGTTCCAAAGCTTTGGAAACCGAAGAAACCGCATCTTCGATACTGGTAACACCGCCTTTATTTACACCTTCAGACACCACTTCGACTGCACCAATAATGTGCACAATTGGCTTGCCGTCCGGGGCCGGAATAGCCTGACCAACCGCCACACGCACAGCATGCGAACCAACGTCTAAGCCGACAATAATATCTTCATTCATAACTTTTCTAGTATAACTTCTTTTTAGAGTCCTAACAAGCTTAAAAAATGTGGAATAAAAATTATCAAACCAATAACCGCGGAAAAAACCGAGGCCAACAAAACCGTAGCCGCCATAATATCTTTGATTTCACCAACCACCGGATGGATTCGCGGTTTAAAAGTATCGACCAAACGCTCAAAAATACTGTTGATCATTTCGAGGGCCAAAACCAGAGCTATCAGTAAAAGAATAACAACCCTATCAAAAGCCGTCAAAGGAAAAACCATAATAAAAACCAAAGCCACCAGACCAACAATAATTTGCAGTCTGAAACTTTGTTCGGTTTTGATTAAGGTTTTTACTCCACGCAAGGCATGAGAAAAACTGGAGAGGAATTGTTTTGGGTTGAGCATAGTGGGGGGGGGGGACTAACCGGCTTCGGGGATTTCCCAATCGATGTCTAATTTTTTTAAAACTTTTTTCTGCAGAGCAAACATTTTTTCTGCTTCTAACTTTTTTAAGTGATCAAAGCCAAAAAGATGAATTAAACCATGAACCAACAAAATTGTAATTTCTTCTTCGAGCGAATGTTGAAATTCTTCGGCTTGTTTTTTGGCTTGCTCAAGACAAACCAAAACTTCGCCAACCAAATTATCGACATTGATAAAAGGAAAAGATAACACATCGGTTACCTTATCTTTACCGCGATAATTCCCATTCAACTTTTTAATGATCGCCGGTGAAACAAAAGCCAAAGAAACTAAAAGATCTTTTTTAATTTTTAAAATCAGAGAAACTTCCCGTAAAATTTCCATCTGACTTTTTTCACTTAAAGGCGAATTACTCCAATCGGCTTTCAGCATAAAAAATTACTCGACCGACAATAAAGTATTCATCATCATTTCAAAAGTCGCCAAATAATCCACTGTAGCTTTAACCGTATTTTGATAACTCATTGTAACAACTCGTTCTCCGAAATCAACATAAACTGTCATTTGATCTTCGGTCATTAACATTGAATAACCCATTTTTGTAGTGCCCACACTAACTTCGATCTCAGTGCTCGGGGAGGTACCGCTAAACCACTCGGCCAAACTGGCGCCTATGGTTTTTTCTTCCAAACTAACAGACACCGCTTCCCCGCTTGGCACGATAAACAAAACGTTACCTAATTTTCCGACCTCGGGCTGAACATTCCAAGCCACCGGATAATCCAAAGAATAAAAACCCTCGATTAAATAGTTGGCCACTAAAGCTGTTTCGTTTAATCGAGCCGGAGACGGTGCGTTGGGGTCGTAGCCGTGAAAAACTTCGTTGCCGTCTAAAAAGCCATCGCTGTCAGTGTCGGGTTTTTTGGAGTTGGTGCGATACAAAAGTTCCTCGGCATCGGTTAAGCCATCGCTGTCAGTGTCGCGGCCAGGTAAGGTGCCGGTTGGAAAAGGCGAAGTGGCGTCTGGCGATTCCGGGGTCTCGGGATTTTCGACCACAGGCGTGTTTGTTGGCGAAGTTTTGGGTTCGGTTTTAACCGCATTGGTTGAAACCGAAGTTGGCACGGCTTGTTGAACCGGCTGTAAAGCAAGATAAACATAAATCCCGGCCGCAGCCAAAACCGCAAACAAAACCCCACCAGAAATTAACAAGACTTTGGTAACTTTGGACATCTTTTTCTTTTTTGCCGGCAAGACCGGTTTTGGCGGCAGTGGCGCCAACAAAGGTTTTGCCGGCACGGCCGGCGGCAAAGCCGCCGGTTTAACTTGCGGTGAACTTACCCTCCCGGCCAAACCCCGAAAATTTTCCGGCATAACAAAAATCTCTGGCTGGCCTTTTTTCAGCTTAATTCCCGGCGGGGTTTCCATTTTTGGCAAATTGGGCTCGTCAAACATATTTTTTTAAACCCTACTCGACGCCCGGCAATTCAAACAATTTTCCGGCGCCATTAGGATTATAACCGTTCTTAACTTCGTCGCCGTCTTTAAAGGTATCACCGTCGGTGTCCGGAGACAATGGATTGGTTTTATAAGTTTCGACTTCTTCCAGATCAAAAAGACCATCGTCATCGGTATCAACACTAGTTGGGCTGGTACCGATTTCGGCTTCGCGAGCATCGGAAAGTCCGTCTTTGTCGGTATCGATTTCAGGTTCTTCGACAATAACCGGTTCTTCTTCGACAACCGGTTGTTCTTCAACCACGGGAATTTCTACTTTTTCTTTTACAGCATTAGAAACATTAGGCAAACCCTCGGTCGGCGCGGTTTCTTGGCTGGACATGATAAATTTTGAGGCCAGCAAACCAACCAAAACCACCAGCACCACGGCTATTACTAAAATTACCACCAACTTCCAATTGAATTTTTTACTCTCAACGCTTGGAGTCGAAGTTGGCAATGGCGCGATATTAATAGCCGGCATAACTGTTGTTGGTTCCGAAATCTGAGCGGCTGGTGGAGCCATTGGTGGCACCGACGGACCAGGATCGGACTGAGGTGTTCTAAATGGCGGCGGCACGTTTTCGGCTTTTTCGGTTTCGGCAAAAATATCGTCGGGTTGTTTTTTTAAATCATCAAACATAGATTTTAGAATTATTTAATTTTCTCCGCCGCTGGCGGATCAGCCTGTGGCTGATAATTTATTAATTTCAAAAAAATTATAGCGGGCCACTGCCTAAAGGATTGTAACCGCCGTTGACTTCGGTGCCGTCGGAATAACCATCACCGTCTGAATCTGGATTTGTGGGATCAGTGCCATAAGTTCTGTATTCAACCAAATCACTCAAACCATCCGCATCAAAATCCCAATCATTGTCGCTGGTACCGAGCTCGGCCTCTAGGGTGGCGCTTAAGCCATCACGATCTGCGTCGATCAAACTCATACCTTCCAAACAATTATCTTGATCGCCAGGTTCGGACAAAGTCATACATTGGTCGGGATCGGCGCTAGCCATAGCCGCTTCCAAATTATTCAACCGATCACAAACAGATTGATCAACCCCGGTACCAGAACAACCTTTGGTACGAGCGATATTTTCGGATAAACTGTTAACACAACGAGCTCGGACAATTTCGTTTTGAATTTTTTCGCACCACGACAAATCAAGATCTTGAGTGGCCAAAAGTCGATAAACCGAATCTTGACAATCAACTTGTTTTTCTTGATCAGAAATTATTTCGCAACTTTGCGGATCGGCTTTTTCTTTGGCCACTTTCCAGGCACAGGAAGTCAAAGAATTGTCATCAAGTTTTTGACAAAGCTCGGCCGCGCCAAATTTTTGGGCTATGTCTTCGACTTTATTAACTCGACATTTTTCGTTATCACAAGTTTGCAAAGCCGTATCAAGTTCCTGACTAATACGGTCGATGTTGGCGGTTCTTTGCAAATCTACGGATCGACTACCAATAAACCATCTGGCTCCAAGAATAATTAAAACCACCAAAACCAGGCTGCCACCAATAATCACTACCAGCTTCCAGGGTATGGTCCGCCTAATTGGCGGGACTTGATATTCGAAACCATTCATAAACTTTAGAAATTAATAAACCGAGGTCATAGATGTACCGGAACAATCGGCACAGAAATCAGGAATACAAGTTCCGGTTGTGGTTCCCAACAACGTACTTGTCACTCCACAACCCCAAGTCGAAGAAAGGCCACCTGAAGAACAAACGGCATCTTTATAATTATAAGTGATTAAAGTCCAACCAGAAAACACTCTTTTAGTACCACCGTCACAAAGACCAACGGTTTCTCCAAGAATCGCTTCATAGGTTGAATCCCCTCCAAATTCCGTACAATCACAATCAGCTGTGCTACTACAATCAGTTACCTTAACATCACGCGAGCCGGGATTAGCATCTGGTTTAACACAATAAATTGGCAAATCCGTACCTTCACAAATCTCATCACCGGTTATCATACCGTCACCGCAATCACTTAAAAACGTGTCAAAAATCAAATCAGTTGAACAATCTGGTGCACAACTATTTTGTACGCAAGTTCCGCCGTCGCACTGATCTATTGTCGAGCTAGCAAGACAGAGGGCGCCGTCATAAGTTGTTGTTCCTCCGCTGCAAATTCCCAAACCAGTATAGGTTACTGGATAAAACCCTGAGGGACAAACACAAGAATAAAGATCTCCTTCGCAGACACTAACCGCACGCCGAGCCGGATCAGACAAATTAGCGGAACTGCAATAAATAGGCCCGGCCGAAGAATCGACTAGCGAAGCATCACAATATTCCCCACTATCAACAGCACCGTTTCCACAATCACCAACCGCCTCATAAACTACTTCGTCAACCGTTTCGCTGTCTTCTGTTTCAGTTGCACTACTAGCGCTAGTTTCTGTGTCGCAAGCGTCACCAAAACCATCGCCGTCAGAATCTAACTGACTAGGATTTTCTGTATCAGGACAATTATCCTCATCGTCGTTCACGCCGTCATCGTCAGAATCGGTATCTACGGTTACCAAACTACTGGCCGAAGAAGTTGAGCCTACCGGACAATAAGTTAATTTGATATCGCTAAGATTTACCGTACCGGTTCCCGGGAAACTGACTCGCATGGGAATAGTCCACTCACCAGTGGTTTGACATTCAAAACCTTCCGGGAAAGGAATAATCACATCGTCGCCCTCTTGAACCGTACCGACGGTGCGATAAGTAGTGGAACCAATTTGGCTAATGGTGGTAAAAGAAACACCCAAAATATTATTGATAATACTTTGGTACATACCTTCAAGATCTTCGGCCGTACTGGCGGTATAGGCATATTCACCAGAGTCGGCGGCGGAACAAGCATCAGATTCGTTTAATTGCGAATATTGACATGGAGCCTCTGATGAATCGCTGGTATCTAAACAAATATCACTAGAAAAATGTTTCATGTAAGCAATCAAATCATTATCGGTGGTAATAGCCGCGGTGTAGACGAAAGTTTTAGAATCTTCTTCGATATAAGAACCTGTTGGTCCGTGAACCACAAGACAAGCGTCTTGTGCTGGTGTCAAACTAGAAGTATCGATCACTCCTTCAATCGTATAATTCGGCGAACCATCACTTAACAGAATGATCATTTTGTATTCAGCATCAGATTCTGAAGCCAAAAGTCGACGTGCGCACTCCAAACCTTCAGCTGTTGGTGTACCACCGCTGACACGATCTAGATAAGAATCAAAACTGGTGTAAAAATCGGATTCTGAAGAGGAAAGAGAAACGTCAACCCAAGCATGATTGTCTCCGGTTTCATCGCCGTCGGTGTCACAAGAATCGGCGGTGGTAATACTTCCACTACCGTCAGTATCAGCACCGACAGTGGTTATGGTTCCAGCAGAATAACTAATAACCGCGATTTGAAGGTTTCCTTCTGAACCACGATAGGCATTAAACAAATCCTCTACTGCCTGTTCCATGGAATCCACGGCATAATCAATTCTTCTCAACCCGTCTGAAACCGGATGCGAACCGTCTACCCCATAAGCCATACTCCCTGAAAGATCGGTGACAAAAACCACATCCATGGTTGGTGGAATAATATCAGTCATGTCAACATCGGCGGTAATTGTTGTACCAACATCACAAGCCGGTAAATAGAAAGTTCCTTCGTCCGGATCGTTGCCAGACATATAAGAATAAAGATCGGCCGAAGTTCTTTCGCTGGCGCCGGCCAGAGCTTCTTTGATTAAAATAGAAGAACTTTGATAAGCAAACGGACAAGAAGAACTGCAATCGTCCACACAAGCCGGAGCCGCGCAGGTTCCAATGGAAGCACCGAAACCGCAAGAAGAATCCAAATCGCCAACACCCTTAACGCACTCGGCGCCATTATAAAGATTTGTCTCGGATCGAGAACCTATACTATAACTTCCGCCATTACAAACACCAACATTTTCACAAGTAAAACCGCTTTCGCAATCACTATCGACTTCACAAACACCTCCACGATCCCGGCCTTCAGGATCCACCGATGCTTGATAACAATATTTTGGTAAATCCGAACCATCGCAAAATTCTCCGCCCCCAACGACATCGTCGCCACAATAAGCGCCCGAGACTGTGGTATAGCGACAAGAAACGTTACAGTAGGCGCAGGTATCGCCGTAATCAGGTGTACAAACCACGCCATTGTCGACCCCGTCGTCACAAGTTTCTGCCCCATACTGAACATAACCATCGCCACAAACATTGGTTTGACAAAGATTGGTGCAACTGTCAGTGTTGTCCGAATTTCCGTCGTCGCAAATTTCGTCACCTTCAACTTCGCCGTTGCCGCAAATCTGATCGCCACCCAAACAGGCCGTCCAACCACCGGTGGTCGAAGTATCCCAAGCACACCCCGACTGACAAGTCCGTGTGCGAGTTAATTGATATTCAAAGGCCGAACAACTAGTGCAATCTGTGGTGCTGCTACAAGCCACACCGGTATCACAAACCTTACTAATAGAACAAGCGACACCACCAGCCCCGCAACTTCCGGAAGAACAGTCGCTATCAACTGTACAAGCTTCGCCATCCGAACACAGTTTTCCGCCCCAGGTTTCAATATCGCCATCGCATTCCTCGGCTCCGTTCAATTCCCCGTCGCCGCAAGATGGACCCGGGTAGGTGCAGTTATAAGCACAGCTGGAAGAATAAATGGAAGTATACTGACCGTTTGGCATGGAGCAATTACCGGAAATTTTCGACCAAGTACCGCTCGCCAGCAAAGCTGAAGTCTCGCCGCAATCACATTCTTCACCGCCAGCAATCGAACCGTCGCCACAATAAAAACCGTCCAGGTGACAGGTTTGGCCACAATAACCATAACTACCGTTTAACGAACCATCATCACAATCTTCACCGACATCTATTACACCATTGCCACACTCATAAGCCACGCATTCAGCGCCGGCCACCGCGGCTTCGGATGAAGTTTGATAACGACAGATTCCAACATCGTCAATACAAGCTAAATTAATAACTCCGGAGGAATCAAGGGAACCGTCGCCGTCGGAATCGTAAGAACAGCTATCAGTATCAACATCGCCAATTTCACAAACCTCTGGCAAAACCGTCGCGCCGTCGCCCAGCCCCTGAACACCATCACCACAACGCGCGGAAACACCGATCGCCGAGCTATCACAGAACCAACCAGCATCATCTAAAAAGCCGCTTGGATAATCATCGTGGGCATACTCGGCATATAAAGTAGCGTTGTCTGTTGAATCGTCGTCAAGAGCATAAGCCCAATCTTGAGCAATACTGCTTTCTAATTGAGTAACCAAAGTATAATCTTCGCCACCGGAATCTTCGTAAATATAAGCTTGCGAACCACGATTGCATTTAAAAACTCCGTCTGAAGAATTCCAGCAATAATCAGAATCATAACCATCCGGACAAGCGTAAAACTCATTAATCGGATCAACCGGCAAGGCGGTTCCAAGTTCGTTTCCAAGCTCGGCACTCCAGGACGGCCAAGTACTGGTGGTAAAAGCCGAAAGAAAAGTACCGCTTTGAATATCCGGAACTTCGGGCAAACATTCTTCGGTGCCCGGACAAGAATCATCGGTCGAACAAGCCTGACCTTTGGTAACAGAACAATGTTTATGAGAATCACCGTAACCAGAAATGATCGTAGCGACTTCGCGGACGTCGGTCAAACGCTTTAAATCTCGGCGCATTTTTCCTTTGTCCGAGTCACAAAAAGCATTCGTATCGGACAGTGCCGCCCAGCACTCAGCGTCGATGTCGCAAGAAACATATTCACCATCAATTTGAGGATAACTACTGGCTGATTTGCACAAATTCAAATCACTGACAATCAAAACATCGTTTAAATCGGTTTCGGCATTAAATCTCCAGTTGTCCAAAATACGACTCATAATCTCTTCGGTATCGCTGCCGGCGTTTTCATTAAAAGAGATTACGTAGATATTTGGATAAAGTGTACTGATAACAGAAGTACTAAAGCTGTCTACAAAGTTGGCCGCGGAAACATAGTAGGTGTTGCCGTCTTGAACAGCCTCATAACCGTCAACTGTGGTTTCGCTCGGCGAACCGGTGAAATCCTGAGCCTCGTACCAGGCCAAAGGTGATAGATAATCTTCGTTCGGCAAAACCCGAACACCAATGGCGTCGCTGGTTCCATCCACCAAGAATAAAATTTCTTTAAAAATTTCCGTACTGTAAGGAGCGGCTGGTGCCTCAATCACAGTAAGTTCTGGTAAATTTTCTTGTCCGGCACCTTGGTCTCGGCAATAGTAGAAAGAAAAGTTGGTGTGAGCTTTGGTGGAAAGAAGACCAAAAACCGTTTCGGCGGCCGTGGTATCTTCAAACGGAAAATAATCGTAAGTTCCCGGATTGGGCCACAAGTTTTCGCACAAAACCGCGGCTAGCGAGACGGTGCCGGATTGACTGGAAGTAACCTCGCTGATACCGGTGGTGTCAGAAATAGTAGCCGTGGCCACAACTGTTTCTTGGCCATCAAGGCCAGCAGCCGAAGCTGTGGATGACGAGATGGTGGAAGTTTTGTCAACAGAAACAATGTCTTCGGAACCGCCGTCTTCTTTTGTTGACCCCCAATTCCAAACCCAAGTGTAATCCGTGACCGGACTGATTTCTTCGTAAGAAGCGCTGTGTCGAGTATAAGCCGCAGCCGAAATGGTATGTTCTTCGGATTTTTCGGTAAACGTGCCCGGGCTAGGATCAATAAAATCATTTAAAACTGCTTCGACGTTGCCTTCGTCTTGAACCCTAACCGCATCCAAAGTACAAATTTCACTGCCAACATCAAAAGTTATGACCACCGGATCGTACATTCCAACACCGTCGGCACTAGCGCCTTCCAAAATATCATCTAACGGATCGTGATCAACGCCGTTTTCGCCTTCGGCCCTAAAAACATAAGTGCCGCCGGCCACCAAAGCGTCGTCATAATATAAATAAACTTTCGAACCTAAATCAGTTTGTTCTAATTCAAATCTAACCGGAACAAAACAACCTTCATAATCACCGGCACTAACACCGAAAACGGAAAAAACTCGCCAAGAAAGCCAACGCCAAGCCCGGGTTAAGAAATTACCGTTTTGATAATCACGAAGACCAATGGCTGTTCCGGAATAAGTTAAAGGACAATCAACTTCGTCTAAAGAAGTGCCGTCAGAATTAACCAGTTCGAGTGAAATCAAACCGGCGTTATCAAGTGTCTCGGCGTCCATTGTTTTATCAAATTCCATCCAAACCGCAGTGTTACGACAAACGCCGGATTCTTCTTTTGGTTCGGATTCAACAAATTCCGGTCGTTCTAAACAACAGTTACCCAAACCGCAACCATAAGTTTCACCGGTTGAATCGCAACTGGCATCGGTGTCGCAAGAACACTGCAAAGTTAGCAAACCTTCACCGACCTGTCCGGAAGAGACATCGGTGCCGGTAATGATTGAACTGGCCGAGTCGCCACCGCTCGCTAAAACAGCTTGCGGAGCATTGGCGTTAACAATAGCCAGAGCAAATGGCGCAATAGAGGTGGCACCGGTCGCCTCGCACTCTTCACCAAAACCCCAATGACCATCACCGCAAATTGAAGGCACCGAATAGTCATCGCTCGAACCTAGCCATAAACAATCTTCAGAACAACCTTCTGAATCCAACTCACAATCCTCACCCTCGTTATAAACTCCGCGTTCCGGAGCTCCACCGTTACCACAAGTTCCGTAAGAACCGTTGCGACCTTCGCGCAAACAAACAGAAGAGCAACCGTCGCCATTACTCGTACCACCATCATCGCAGTCCTCCCCGCCAGAAACATCAATCACACCATCGCCACAAACCGCCAAGCCTTTTGGTGCCGAACCCAAATTCAAACAATCGTTAGAACAATTATAATCTCGATTTTTAGAACCATAATCACAATCTTCACCGCCAATAACTCGACTTTGAGCTATTAAACCATCGCCGCAACTATAACCCAAAACCCGAGATCCTTCATTTAAACAAGCCGAGGAACAACCATCGCCGTTAGCGGCCGGGAAACCGTCGTCGCATTCCTCACTCTGATCTAAGACGCCATTTCCGCAACACAAAGTACCGGAAATTGCGGCACAAGCCAACGTACCTTCGTGCAAACACGACGAAGAACAACCCGGCCCACTATCGCAATCCTCGCCAGGCCCAATCGCTCCGTCGCCACAAACCGCGACCGGGGTCAACGAACCTTCATTCAAACAAACGTCAGAGCAACCTTCGGGCAAATCATAAGAAATTGTAATGGCGCCGGAATCTAACAAATAAGCAATATCCAAACCATCATATTCATCTTCGGCTGTCCAATCCGACCAAGTACCAATGGTTGTCGACAATCTTTGACCAACAGCCGAACAGGTGTCTGGCGCGCCGTAAGGCACAGCTGTAAAACGGGCGCGGGCGCCGACATAATCCACTACGGCCTCTTCCGGACTAATTTCAACTCGATCAACACCACAAGATTCGCCCTTGGTTTGGAAAAACCAAGAGATATCGCCGTCCCAAGCAAAACTACCTGGCTCTTCGTTTAAATAAGAACCGCTGGTAGATTCTGCCTCGCCGGAAATTACCACTCGATAAGAAGTGTTAGGGAGCAATTCCGAGGCTGGTGTTATGGAAAGAATTTGAGTTTCGACATCATAAGAAGAATAAAGCAAACTAGTCGAGGTTAATTCATCTATTGAACAACCCGGGTCTTCACATTCAAACAACAAAACTTTTTGCTGCCCGGTGGAATCAAGACCGGTAAAAGTGGTCGCAACCATGGGGATATTAAAAGTGGCACCAATAGCCGCATCGGTGCAGGCCTCGGTGCAGGCCGGCCAATAAGAAATAATTCGAGGATTAGTAAAGGCAATAGTCAAAAGTCCGGTGTCGCTGAAACCCGTGCCGGTTAAAGAACCGGTAATAACTACCGGGCCGCCACTACCAGTTTCTTCTAAAGCCATCACTTCGGTTTGACAACCAGTAATAGTTCCAACCGAGGCTTTACTAGAATCGCTCGCAGTAAAATTCCATGGGGAGTACAGAGAACAATCTAAAGCAACACACTGATGTTCTTCATCGGTTGGTGTAATCGTGTAATCAAGCAGTTCGCCTTGTTCGGTGGCGGTTTCCGTGGCCGGAGAGAGCAAAACATCGCCGATTGAACAATCGTAGGAGGCATCGGCCGAGGTAGTAAACTCCCACGAGGCGTCATCAACCAAAGTCAATCCATCATCACTCTTAAAAATTCCAGCCTCGCCGCCAAAAATCGTCACTTGATAAGTTGAGGAATAGTCAAAATCGTTTTCTGGTGTCCAGGTAAAACCCGATTCATCAATTATCGGTTCTTCAACCATATACAGAGACGTTGATGAAACTGAGCGACATGTGGAATCAGAACATTTTTTTACCGAAAAACCATCACTGGTCAGAGTGTCCGGATCCATGTCTTCGGAAAATTCAACTCTGACAGAAGCGTTAACACAAACTTCCCTGCCGCCTTCCCAGCCCTCCCAAGGAGTTGGTGAAAGATGATCGTCGCTACACTCAACTATAACTTCCGGAGCTTCGGGAATTTCTCCGGTGGAAAAAAAGTAAGCGTAATGAGAAACCCCACTAACTTCACAAACCGCATCCGCAGTACAAGTACCACTGGGGCAACAAGTTTCACCAGCCGCGCAATAAAAATCTTCGTTACAAAACCCAACAGTAAAATTAACGGCGTTTGAAGTTTGTAGAAGACTATTGATTATGGAAACCGGACCGGAAATGGCGCCGGTCGGCACAAAAACACTGCCGATTTCTTCGTCGGCCCAATCGGTAGACGAAGTTGTTTTTTCACTAAAAAAAGTAACGGAACCAGAGTCACCAAAACCTTCGCCATAAATTGTGGTCTCGGTTTCGGCCGGTCCGGCATCGGGATCGATGGCGCAAACGCCAGGGGTAGCCTCCCCGGCAATCACTTTAAAATCAACCGGTTCGGATTCCAAACCGTCTTCGGCGCGAACGACAGTTAGATCGTGCATGGTGGCGCTTAAACTGCCGCCACCTGAATAACTGGCCGGTACTTTTATAATAATCGAATCACTATTCCAAAACGAAGCTTCACAAGCCTCGGGAAAATCTGCGCTACCAAGAGCTCGGGAACCGGAATCGCTTTGATCGGTAAAATAAACCGAACCTGTACGTGAGCCAAAACCCGAACCGTAAATTGTCACATACTGATCGATCGGGCCGGCGTCTTGATAATCATCACAAGTCACACTGTCATCATCGGAACAATCTTCGTCCGCAGAACAAATAGTTTCGGTGCCAGAACAAGTCTTAATACCCGAATCAACATAACTGATTTCCGGCGGCTCGTCCGCGGCCGCCGAGGTGACGGTAAATTCCACCTCGTTTGAACCCTGACGGGCGTCGCCGCTGCCGGTAAAAAGTTGAACGTCGTAAGAACCATCGTTCAAAAGCGGGCTAGTGGCCGAAAAAGACACCCCTGTCCAAACCGAGTAGGTCGTAGCACCATAAGAACCAAAATATAAAGTCGAAGCGTCTTGCGAACTGCCAAAATTAATACCTCGAACACTGGTTAAAGAACCAGCCAAACCTGTGTCCGGAGTTAAAGAACATAAACCCGGACGAATAGTATCGTTAACAACAAAATCGCTAATAACCCGACCGTTTTCATCGTCGGTGTCGTCGTAGTCGCCAGCAACGGTCACAAGTCTTATTGGACCGTCAATCGCGCCGATCGGAACCTGAATAATAACCTGACTATCGCTCCAAGTGCCGTCGCAATCCGTATAAGCCGTAACTGTAACATTATCACTGTCATCTTCTGGATCGCCTAAAAAGACAACACTGCCTGACGAGGTTCCAAAGCCCTCTCCGGAAACTGTAATCAAATTACCAACCGCGCCATCGCCCGGCGAAACTCGGGAAATTTCCACATCAACAATACACGAACCGTCAACACAACTCCCCGAAGCGCAAGCCTCGTCTGATTCGCAAGAATCGCCCGGACAAGCGCCGCAATAACTTGAACTGTAAGGATCATCGCCGCCGCAAGTTCCAACACAACTGGCCGCCCGCAAAACAACATCAACATCATCTGTGGCAGTATTACCGCCACAATCATAACCAATGGCTTGAATTGTATAAGTTTGACCGGTCGAATAACCGGTAGTATCCCATTCGGAATCAAAATAATTTATAAGCGACAAAACTCCGGCCGAGCTACTACTTAAACCAACGGTTTCTAAAAGAACACCATCCAAATTAAAAGCCAGCGAAGAAACTCCGGCATCGTCTTCGGTATAAGCCTGCAACGCTTCCAAAATTCCGGCATAAGCTGTATCACCATCATCAGGAGCTTCGAAAGAAACAGTGGGTTCTTCCAAATCAAAACCGGTTCCGGTTACAAAACTAAACGAACAAGGATAACTGGTTGAGCACTGCAAATCATAACCACTACTGCTTTCTAAAGAAGAGACTACAACAATTTGGTAAGCTGTTTCGGCTTCAAAACAACTAACAGTAGTGCTCCCAACCGTGCAAGTGGCGTCGGGAGAAAAAACAAAAGTTTTTGAACTGGTTGAACCATCAAGAGTGGCAAAAACTCCAGGTACGGAATCGCCGTCGGTTTTTTTAATGGTAATGGCTCCGCCGGTAGTAATATCTGTAGCAGTAACTTTTTGACTAAAAATAAACTGCAACTGAACGTTACGAATACTTTCGGCACACTCGATATTAACATCTTCTACGAAAAAAGTTCGGGCCGTGTCTGACAAAACATCACCACCACCACTGCCATCGGTGGTTGAATAAATTCCCGAGGCCGCGCCCATAGCCTCAGTAATTCTAGAAATAACAAACTGAGCAATGGCAAACGAAGACAAAATAATAACTAAACCAATAAAAGCATTTTTCAAAACTTTCTTGGCTTTTAAAATTTTGTCTTCGGCTCCACCGGCCGTTACCCACAAAAAACCGGCGTAAATAATAATGGCCACGGCAAAAACTCCAAGAAAGCCCAAAAACATTCTGATAATATTGGCAATGATCAAAATAAGATCACCGCCGGGCAAACCCGAAGCGGCCGCAAACTCAGCTTGGTTCGCGCCAAACATTTGGTTTGACGAAAGCGACGCGGCTAAGGCGGTCGAAGCCAGGAAAAACGTTCCGACTAAAGCCAGAAACGTATAAAAAAGGCGAGCTGGTTTCATGTAAGTGGGGTTAAACTATTGAAGTAAACTACCGTCCATTCGTCTAACACAAGGCGTGCTTTGACCGAATCCGTTACAACAAAAAGGCGCGGCCGAATCAGCGCAAGAGGTTCTAAGTTCCAAAGCTGCGTGCGGGCCATAAGATGGAAACATACAAATTTGCCAGGCACTTTTAACACCTTGGTTAACCAAAGGATAGTAGTAATAAAGAGTGGTCACGCCAGCGGCATCAATAACTGTTTCCCAAAGCTGAGCATGCCTTATAATAGCCGTGGAATATTCATCGCCCAAAACCGTGGAATCCGGGTCTGCATTAACACTACTGTCTGAAAACCAAAGTTCTTGAGCATGATTGGGCAACAACTTAACATTGGAAGAATTAACCGTTGAGGCCTGCAACAAAATATCAAAAACAAATTCAATATTTTGATTAACATCAATATTGCTATTTTCTGTGAGCGTTGGTAGTAAACTCACAATGGCTGGCGATCTATCGTTAATTTCAGAGGTGGTGGTAAAATTCCATTCGTAATCATCGAGACCGGAAACCGTATCTTCGATTGAGCCTTGAGCAACACGATCTCCGTTGCCGTCTAAAGAGTTACCGCAAGCATCCACCAAACCGGTAAACAATCCGCCAACCATTTCGGCTTGTGGCGGATCGGCACCCAAGGAAGCAGCGTGAGCCTGGACCTCGAGATCAGCACCAAACGGCAAACAATAAATATCGTTACCACAAGGATCACTGGCACAAACATCGTTTGGTAAAAACTCCACAGTTCGATAATTGTTGACCACAGAAAAAGTTCCTTCGACGTTTGAGCCAGCAGAAGTACTGTCTAAATCCAAAACTTCGATGTGGGTAAAACCGGTACCGCCAATAAATTCACCGCTGGCGGCTACTGGATCCATAGCTTCGTTAAAAGTAATTTGCACCACAACATTGGGCGCCTCGTCCGAACCTTCAACCGGAACCACCGAAACAACATACGGTGGTGTTAAATCAACTTCGGTAGAAACTTCAAAAGTCCATTCATAGCCGCTGGAATAGGCCCCGCTAAAAGCCAGACTGCCATCAGCTTTCAAAATTGTTGGTTCTAGTTTAATTGTGTAGTTAGTGTCGGTAGTCGCGTTTCCCAAAAGATCGACCGGATCAAAAACAAAAATTGTGGCCCAAGGATCAACCACACCATCATCGTCTAAATCCATGGGGACAAAACTTACATCAACTTCGGCGGCACCTAAAGCAACCTCGGCTTCGGAAACCTCGTCGGTAACCGCGGCGGTTTCAAAAATCAAAACCTTGGCTGAATTTAAATCAAACACCGAAGCACCGGCAGCCGCACCGGTGGCATAATCAGAAATTATTGAATCCAAACTAATCGCTTCTTTAAAGGTCACTGAAATGCGCGTGTTGCGCGGAATCTCCGTGGCGTAACGGGCCGGGTAATGACTTTCGATAACACCCGAACCAAGAGAACCGGAAAGCGGTTCGGTATAATTCCCCGCCCCGCTTGTGGTAACGCCGCCGGCGAATCCGGCCGCCGCGAGCAAACGATTCAAAATAAAAGTCGTAATGGAAAAAGACAGAAGAACAATAGCCATACCAATAATCGCGTTCTTTATTATCTTTCGAGCTTTTTCAACTGGTGTTGGTTCCCCCCTGGCCGTAAGATACAAAAATCCGGCGTAAACAAACAGGCAAACCAAGATCAAACCAAGGACCCCAATAAAAATCCGAATGACACGAGCAATAACAATTGGCAACGACTCGGTAGCCAAACCGGTTTGCGCTTCTAAGGCCGTGCCTTCGAGCGTGTCGAGTTGGGCAAAGGCAAAATGGGTCGGCGTAAATACAAAAATTGCCGTAAGAATAATTCCAACGGTGGCGGCGCCGATTGCCGCATTTTTCCAATTAATTTTCACAGGCTAAAAGCTTAAGAAACTAAATTCATTTTAGCACAAAAACAAAAAAACCGCTTGGTTTTTTTGTCTAGGTGTGGATAATAATTTTCCAAAAAGACTGATCCAAACCGTAAAAGCATTTTCTGTATTCAAACTTCTTTAATCCAATACTCAAACTCCGGCCTCTAAACGTAAAATCGCGGCCGTGGCCATAAGGTACAGACAAATAAAAAATATTGTTCCGGTTGCTCCGATAATAATTTGTTTACGCGCTGCCAAAACCTTGTCATCGTTTGAAGTAACCATGTAACTAAAAGACCCGATCAAAATCATATTGATAAACAAGATGGAAAAAACTACAGATAATACTCGGACAATTCTATAAACCAATTCCACCTGAACGGTCGAAAAGGTTGGTATAACTTCTGACACTCCTTCAGAAACAACAACGGCGGCAGGCGAATTGGAACTACCACCAAGCACGGCTTGAGGAGCTTCGCTTCTGGCCAAAACCAAGGTGGGGAAAAAACTCAAACCAAAAACCAACAAGCTGATGAATGTTTTTTTAAAAATTTGTTGGCTCATAAAAAATTATTCCAAAGCGTGTTCAACCGCGGCCTTAACTCGGGCGCCATTAGCTTTACCGGCCACGGCTTTCATAACCGCGCCCATAGCCCTACCCATATCGACTTTGGCAGAAATTCCAGCCAGAGCCAAAGCCTCGCGCACGGTTTTTTCCAAATCTTCATCAGACATTTCGGCCGGCAAGTAACGTTCCAAAAAAATTAATTCGCCCTTAACCTTGTCGGCCAAATCGTTACGATTGGCCGATTCAAAAGATTCGATCGAATCTTTTGACTGTTTGATTTGCGAACGAATAACCGCCAAAACATCTTCTTCTGTCAATTCGCGCATTAAATCAATCTGCTTATTTTTTAAAGCCGTCCGCAAAAGCCGCAAAGTCGAAAGCTCGACTTCTTTTTTTTCTTTCATGGCNNTATACCAAAATAGCGGCCAAGGCCGCCACTTTGATTTTTATTTTCGTTTTGTTCGAGACTTCTTTTCTTCTTCTTCGGTCAACCGGCCGGTCTTTAACAAGAAATCGCGACGAGCGGCGGTTTCTAAGCGACGGAGGGCACTATTTCGAACAGTTGTTTTGCTTTTATTACGAGCATGAAAACGATGCTTTTTGGCTTCCAAAATACTTCCGGAAAGTTGAACCCGCTTGGTAAAGCGGCGAAGCAGAGCATCAAAACTTTCACCTTTACGACGTTTTACTTCTAACACAGTTTATTTCACCTTCCTTTCTATGATTTAAAAATTAATCTGGCCACAGTTTGCCTCTTTTAACCTTTGTTGTCAAGACTTTTAATAATTTCTAACTTTTTTTTCATGATTTGCACAATTTTTCCGGCGTCAACAATTTCCTGAGCTCCGGATTCCATGTCACGGACAATTATGGTGCCATCAAGAACTTCTTTTTGTCCCAAAATCAAAGTAAACGGTACTTCGAGTTTGTTGGCATTTTCTAATTGGGTTTTAAGCGAACCTTTACCAAAAGCCTCTCGCACACTAATTCCCGACTGCCGAAAATCTTCGAAAATACGCAAACCTACTCGACGAGCCGAATCACCAAGCTGGGCAAAAAAGACATCGATCTTTTTAACCGGCGGCTGGATTTTTAATTCTTTCATGGCCATAACTACACGTTCCAAACCCAAAGCCACACCACAACCCGGCGTGCCTTCGCGACCACCAAGCAATTCTACCAAACCGTCGTAACGACCGCCGCCACCCAAAGCATTTTGGGCTCGCTCGCCTTCATCACTAACCGCCCAAATTTCAAAAACCGTGCGATTGTAATAATCCAAACCTCTAACCAAATGCGGATCCAAAGTATAAGGAACTCCGGCCTCGTCTAAAAATTCCAAAACCCGCATAAAATGATTTTTAGAGTCCTCATCCAACCAATCAAGAATTTGTGGCGCACCTTCTTTTACCACCTGACATTCCTCGGCTTTACAATCAAGCAAGCGCAAAGGATTTTTTAAAAGGCGACGTTTACAATCTTCACAAATCTGATTCTTTTTAGTTCGATAATAAGCCGCTAGTTCGGTTTTATAAGCCAAACGAGAATCTGGTGTGCCGATTGAGTTGATCCGCGTGGTGGTTTCGATACCAAGAGATTTTAAAAGATAAAAAGTGGCAACAATAATTTGGGCATCAATAATTGGTTCGTTGCTACCAAAAGCCTCCAGACCAAATTGATTGAATTGTCGATAACGACCGGCCTGTGGACGATCATAACGAAAAGTCGGTCCCATGTACCAAAGTTTAACCGGTTGCGGCAGATTAAGCATACCGTGATTAATATAAGCCCGAGCCGCCGAGGCTGTCATTTCCGGTCTAAGAATTACCTTATCGCCACCTTTGTCTTCAAAAGTATAAATTTCTTTTTCGACAATATCAGTTTGTTTACCAACCGTGCGAATAAACAATTCTTCTTTTTCTAAAATCGGCAATTCGATTCTTTCAAAACCATAAGACTCGGCCAAACTTCTGGCCGTGTCGCGAAAAAAATCCCAATAGGGTTGTTCGTCCGGCAAAATATCGCGAAAGCCGCGCAAAAGCTCAGGAATCTTTTTACCTTTTGTAGGCAGAGCAACTGTCGGAACAAATTTTTTCTTGGCTTCTTCTAGTTCAAGAATTTTTTCTTCTTCAGCCTTGGTTGGTCGGGAAACTTTTTTGGGAATTATCATTCTTTTATTTAGCATAAAATATTTTTAAATTTATAAATTATATCCTGGTGTTTCAAAAGTTCCAATTCTACCAATTGGCAGTCCGCGAAACCAAACTCGACCAATAAGCGAATCGTAATCGATCGGGCCAAACATTCTGGAATCCATACTGGCGTCGCGATGATCACCCATAACAAAATATTCATCTGAATTAAGGGTTGTGCGTTTACGTCCGGTGGTAACCGTCTCGGCCGACAAATATTCTGACTCGTCAAGCAGTTCGCCATTAGGATGTTCGTCATTATAAATAGTAATCTGATCATCGACAATCTCGACCGTCTCGCCAGGCAAACCAATTATGCGCTTAATAAAAAACTCCGACGGGTCATTAGGATAACGAAAAACCACAATTTCTCCGCGAGCCGGTTCTTCGAAGCGATAACTTAATTCGTCGATAATCAAATATTCGTGATCGTAAAAATTCGGCTCCATGGAAGCGCCTTTAACATAAAAAGGCTGAACCAAAAAATATCTAATAGGAATAATGATTGCCGCCGAGATAACTGCAATTTGAACAAATTCCAAAATCAAAACGATCACCGTTCCGGCCACCGGCCCAAATTTTCGGTGCCAAAAAGTATCTTTTGGCATTTCTTGTTTTTTTCGAAAAAGACACATAATTTAAAAAAAGATATATTTCATGTCCAGGATACTCTGGTTTTTTGAAAAAATCAATAGGCGAAGTTGAGGCACTTGCCCCCCCTCCTGTAGCTGTGAATTACGAAATTCCCTAAAAGACAACTTTTGACAAATTTGATAAAATATAAAAGGCACCGCTATGGTGTCTTTTATAAACGGCTAACTTCTTGAATATGTTTCTAACAATATTCAAAAAACTTAAAGCCGTTGTCACACAATTATGTCACCAATTTAAGCTAGTGACAGAAACGTCTCCAACCAAAGGTCGACAAAGAAAGATTTCCGAGATCGACGCAATGACTCTGGGATTATATCAACATGCCAGTACCAGAGCAACCAAAAAGTCGATCTATGACGATTTTCAAGGGGCGCTTCAT